>JALHUE010000445.1 GCA_022866145.1 Anaerolineales bacterium
ACGGATGCACTTCAGCCCGTAGGCGACCCGCCCACGGACGAGTTGATCCTGGACCTTCTGCAACCGGGCGCCGCCCGCCCCATTCGACCACGCCGGGCTGGCCTCCGGCGTGCTTCCCACACCCACAGCGGCGAGGCACAGCGCGACTCCCAACAGGAACAGAGTCCCTCCCGGGGATCAGTGCCCATCCAGACACCCGCAGGATATGGCCCACGCCGACCGTTCGGCGGTCGGCGTGGGCGGATTGTAAGGGGAAGACCCGCCGGCCGCGCCACCCGCCGGCGGCGATCCGGCTACTGCGTGCCTCGTAGGCGCGGGTCGAGCGCGTCGCGCAGCCCGTCGCCCAGGAAGTTGAAGGCGAACATAGTGATCGCCAGCGCCAGGGCTGGAGCCAGCACCTGGTTGGGATAGCTGCGGACAACACCCGAGCCGTCGGCGATCATCGATCCCCAGGAGGGTGTCGGCGGATTGACCCCCAGGCCAATGAACGACAAGAAGGCTTCCAGCGCAATGTAGGTCGGGATGGCGAGCGTCTCGTACACGATCAGGGGCCCGATGATGTTGGGGAGAATGTGCCGCTGCATGATCCGGTTGTCTTTGACCCCAATGGTGTGGGCGGCCTCAATGTATTCCTTCTCGCGCACCGAAAGGACCTGACCCCGGGAGAGACGTGCCATGGTCTCCCAGGCGGTGATCCCCAGGCCGATGAAGATGAACAGCATGCCGCCCATGCGGTTGTCGAGTGAGCTCACGGCGTAGGCGAAAGTGCCCTGATCGGGCCGGGCGAAGGTCGAGCGGAAGAAGGCCATCAGCAAGATGACGAACAAGATGGTCGGGAAGGCATAGAGCACATCGACCGTCCGCATCAAGAAGCTATCCGTCCGCCCGCCTCGGTAGCCGGAGACGGTGCCCACGACCAGCCCGATCGCCAGGCTGATCAGCGGAGCGATCAGCGCCACGGTCAGGGAGACGCGGGAACCGTACACGACCCGGCTGAACAGGTCCCGCCCCACGTAGTCTGCACCCACCAGGTAGTCCATGCTGATCTTGGCATACGGCTTCATGAAGGGGAAGATGACCAGCATCCACGGCGGGACCTTGTTGTTGTCGATCAGGGTCTGCTCATAGTAGCTGTAGGGAGCGATCACATCGGCAAAGATGGCGGTCAGTGCCAGGATCAGGATGATCACCCCGCCGAGGACCGCAGCCCGGTTGCGCCGCAGCCGGCGCCAGGCATCCAACCACAGGCTTTCGCCTTTCTGGGCGCGGGGAACACCGGCGGCCCCAGCCTTCAAGACATCCGTCTGAACACCCATGGCGGGCCTCCGAGCAGCCTATTCATACCGGATGCGAGGATCCATCCAGGCATAAGCCAGATCGACGAACAGGTTTGCGATCACCAGCAGGAAAGCATACAGCAGGATCGTGCCCATAATCACCGGATAATCTCGGTTGGTGATGCTGGTGACGAAGTAGCGGCCCATGCCGGCGATTCCGAAGATGGTTTCGGTGACGAAGGTGCCGGTCACCAGGGCGGCGAACAGTGGGCCCAAGACGGTGATGACCGGGATCAACGCGTTCTTCAAGGCATGGCGGACGATGATCACCCGTTCGGCCAACCCCTTGGAGCGCGCCGTCCGGATATAGTCCTCCCGGATCACCTGCAGCAGCGTGGCGCGGGTCAAGCGGGCAAGGATGGCCATGCTCCCCAGGCCCAGCGCAAGAACGGGCAGGGCTGCCCGCCGGAAGTAGTCCGGATTGAGATTGGTTGGGAGGAAGAAGAAGGTGAAGGGGGGCTTGGCACCCCAGCCGGTGGCCGGAAACCATCCCAGCGCTACGGCAAAGATGGCCACCAGGATCGGGCCGAAAACGATCACCGGAACGGAGACGCCGAAGATGGCAATGCTCATCCCGAAGTAGTCCCAGAAAGTGTTCTGCTTCAGGGCAGCCAGAATCCCGAGAGGGACACCGATGATCACCGACAGCGTCAGCGCCATGACGCCCAGCTGAATCGAGACGGGCAAGTTGTCCCGGAAGATGTCGTTGACCGAGCGGCTGCGAGAGAGATACGAAGGGCCGAAGTTCATCCACTTCAGCCAGACAGCCCCCAGCTTGATGTTGAACAGGGCGTCGTCCTGAGTCGAGACACCCGGTGGCAAGCTGGAGATCTTCGGGATGATGATGTTGGAGATATAGCGCGCATACTGCATCGGCAGGGGCTCATCGAGATGGTAGCGCTTGTTGAGATTGTCGATGATTTCCTGCGGCAGCGTTTTCTCCCGGGCGAAGGGCCCGCCCGGCACGGCATGCATCAGGCCGAAGGTGATCACCGAGACGGCGAAAAGCACCACGATCAGCCACAGCAGACGTCGAACGACATATCGGCCCATGCTTGTGGACTCCTCGGCCACCCCGTTCTTGGTCAGGCGCCGGACTGAACCGCATCCGTGTGCGGTGCAATCCGCCGCCGGGGAAGCTGGGGGGAGGGTTGCCCCTCCCCCCAGGATCTAGCGGTTTCCCCAGGCTACTTGCTGGTATCCCACAAGGTGAAGTCGTTGTGTCCCGTCACCGGGTAGGTTCGGGTGACATACGGCTTCGTCACATTGCCAGTCGTGTACCAGTACCACGGGGCAATGACAGCGTCGGTCATCACCAGGATCTCTTCCGCCTGCGCGTACATATCCAGGCGCTTGGCGGGATCCTGCTCAGCCGCCGCCTCCTTGACCAGCGTCTCAAACTCCTCGTTCAGCCAGTTGATGCCGCCACCCGCGGTTGGGTTCTGCGAACCACCCTTGGCCATCACCTCACGGATGAAGTTGTTCTCATCCGGGTAGTCCACGCACCAGCCCATGCGGTAGATCTGCGGCGTGTTGACCGGGTCCTTGGTGGTATCAAGGAACACCTGCCACTCCTGGTTGGTCAGCTTGACTTCCAAACCCAGGGTCTCGCGCCACATCTGCTGAATGGCCTCGGCGATCTTCTGGTGGCCGGAGGAGGTGTTGAACATCAGGGTGAGGTCGACATCGGCGGCGGTAATGCCCTTCTCAGCCAGGTACTCGTCGAGCAAGGCCTTGGCGGCCGCAGCATCGTACTTCACGCCTAGGTCCGGGTGATCGGCCATCGTCGGCGCCGCCACCAGACCCGGCCGACCGAACCACTGCGCCGGCTCCTGCCCACCCTTGGTGACGTTGTCGATCAGACTCTGGCGGTCGACCGCCATTGACAGCGCCCGGCGAACGCGCACGTCATCGACAAACGGCGCCTTGGTGTTGAAGCCGTAGTAGTAGGTGCACAGGTTCGGGTAGACGCTGTATTCCTGCGACAGGACCGGATCGGCCTTGACCCGGTCGATGTCGGCCAGAGGCACCTCGGTGAAGTCCAGGTTCCCTGCCTCGTACTCGGCGAAGGCCGGAACGGAGTCGAGGAAGAAGAGCTTGACCTCATCCAGCATCGCCTGCGGGATGGCCTCGGTGCCCGGCCAGAAGGGGTTCTTCATGATCGTGATGTCCGAGTCGTGCACCCAGTCCTTCAGGACGAAGGGGCCAAAGCCCTGGAAGAATCCGGGCTCGAACCAGCGATCTCCCCGTGCGTCGGTGCAGTCATCGCCTTCGATGATCCACTTCGGCACGGCATGCGCCGTCCACAGGCCGATGATGTTGGCATTGTAGGCGACGTTCTCGAGGAAGGTAACCTCGAGGGTGTAGTCGTCGAGGGCCTTGACCGCCACGTCATCGGCAGTTCCCGTCCCGCTGTTGTACTCCGCGGCGCCCTTGACGGCGAAGGCTAGGACGTAAGCGTACGGCGAGGCTGTCTCGGGAGCCAGCGCCCGCTTGATGCCGTACTCGAAGTCCACTGCCGTCACCGGCCGGGCGGCCGGGGTCTCTTGGCAGTCCATCACTTCGACTACCTGGGTGCCGTCATACTTCACCCACGGAATCCCCTGGCGCAGATGGAAGGTGTAGGTCTTGCCGTCTTCAGAGATATCCCACGACTCGGCCATGCCGGGATGGAGCGTGGCGTCTGTCTCGTCCAGCCAGGTCAGGCCGACGTTGGTGGCATTGACGATCGTGATGGCGCTGGTGTCTTCAGCCACGCCCGGATCGAGGGTCGGGATGTCGTTGTACCCGATCATCCCTGTGACGACCTTCGGCGCCGCTGCCGGGGCTTCTGGCGTGGTGGTTACGACCATCACCTCGCCTTCGACGATCACGGTCTGAACAACAGGTGTCCCGGCTGCCGGGGCGCAGGCGGCCAGGATCAGGCCGAAAGCCACCAGCAGCGAAATCACACCAAATCGCTTAGTACGCATTAGACTTCTCCTCCTTGCTTATGATTCGTGATGGTCTTACCGCAACGCGCGGTCTGGGCACTGCCTTTGTCCGGAACCACCTCCCTTCGGCCCCGGTCACGGGGCCCGTCTTTGGTCCTATTCTAAACTAGATGGCATGCAACCCAATGCGAAGGAGTTATCTCCCGCCACTCGGGCTCCTTCTGGGCGCACAGGTCAACTGCCAGTGGGCAGCGCGTGCGGAAATGGCAACCGGAAGGCGGGTTGACCGGGCTGGGTACGTCCCCCTGCAGAATGATCCGCTCCCGCTTCTCCTCGATCGCCGGATCGGCAACCGGCACGGCCGAGAGCAGCGCCTTGGTGTACGGGTGCAGGGGGTTGGCGTACACGTCATTGCGGCTGGCCAGTTCGACGATCTTGCCCAGGTACATCACGGCGACCCGGTCACTGATGTGGCGCACCATGGACAGGTCGTGGGCGATGAACAGGTAGGTCAGCCCAAATTGGTCCTGCAAGTCCTCCAGCAGATTGACCACCTGCGCCTGGATCGACACATCCAGGGCGGAGATCGGCTCATCGCAGACGATCAGCTCGGGCTGAAGCGCCAGGGCCCGCGCCACACCGATGCGCTGGCGCTGGCCGCCGGAGAACTCGTGCGGATAGCGATTGTTGTAGGCCGGGTTCAGCCCAACCAGCTCAAGCAGACGGCCCACCCGCTCCTGGACCTGATTGCTCTTGGCCAGGTTGTGGACGATCAGCGGCTCGCCGATGATCTCGCCGACCGTCATGCGCGGGTTCAGGCTGGCATACGGATCCTGAAAGATCATCTGCATCTTGCGCCGCATGCGGCGCATCTCTTCCGACGGCAGCGTCGTCAGGTCGACGTCCTCGTAGTACACCTTGCCCGCCGTCGGCTTGTACAGCTGCAGGATCGTGCGGCCGGTGGTCGACTTGCCGCAGCCCGACTCCCCGACCAGGCCGAAGGTCTCGCCTCTCTTGATCTCAAAGGACACCCCATCCAC
>JALHUE010000446.1 GCA_022866145.1 Anaerolineales bacterium
ATGCATCGACGAGCTTGCCCTTCAGGTCAAGATGGATGCGGTTGAGTTTCGCAGGCTCAACTGCCTGAAGACCGGCAGCACGCTGCCGACCGGGAGCAAGATGCATCCAACCGGGCTGTCCATCTGCATCGAGAAGACCGCCGAAGCCATCGGGTGGGGAAAGAAGGCTCCGCCCAGTACCCCCAGCAGGCGGCGCGGCAAGGGGCTGGCCCTGATGTGGAAGGCCCCGGCCATGCCCCCCAATGCGGGCTCCAGCGCCTGGGTCGAGCTGGCCGAGGACGGCACGGTCACCGTGGGCGTCGGCGGACAGGAACTCGGGCAGGGGGTCTTCACCGTGGCCGCCCAGATGGCCGCCGCAGCCCTGGGCGTCCCCTACGAGTCCGTCCGCATTGCCACGCCGGTCGATACGCGCTACAGCCCGTACGAGTGGCAGACCGTAGCCAGCCGACTCACCTGGAGCATGGGGAATGCGATTGTCAACGCCGCCAACGATGCGAAGCGTCAGATCCTAGATACGGTGGCTGAATCTTGGGAAGAAACCCCCGATGACCTGGATATTGTCAATGGCGTGGTGATTTCGTACAAGAGCGAAAAGGAGACTCCCCTCAAGAACCTCGCCATCTATGGCCTGCCCAAGCCGGATGACCAGGGCTGGAGGGGCGGACCGGTCATCGGGCGCGGGAGGTTCATGCCCACCTACGTCACCGGTTTGGATGCCGAAACCGGGCAGGGCGAACGCGCCGTCGTGCACTACACCACCGGGGCCCAGGCGGTCGAATTGGAGGTCGACCTGGACACCGGCCGGATCGAGATCCTCAGAGGCGTCTCGGCCTTCGACGTCGGCAAAGCCATCAACCCGGGACAGGTCGAGGCGCAGATGGAGGGCGGTTTCGTTCAGGGCATGAGCTCGGCCCTGTTTGAGAGCCTGAACCTGAAGGACGGCGTGGTGAGGAGCCCCAGCTTCGTCGACTACCGCATCGCCACCACGGCCGATGCCCCCAAGGACCTGCAGGCCATCATTGTCGAGGTGGCGCAGGACGATGGGCCGTGGGGAGCGCGGGGGATTGGCGAGCATTCGATGGTGCCCACCATCCCGGCCATTGCGAATGCCATCTACGATGCGGTGGGGGTCCGTCTCGAGGGGCCGCCGTTTACGGCCGAGAAGGTGTACCTGGCCATGCTTGAGGCCGGGATTGTGAAGTGAGGGCCGAGAGCGGGAGTGTCCCGGTCAGGCGCGGCGAAGGTCGCGAGCCTGCCGACCGGATGGGGGTGTCCCACGGCCGCGCCAAGAGAAGGCCCTGCGTCAGGACGCTTCCGAGATCCTGCGCAGGTTGGGCAGGGACCGTGGTGCGCTACAATAAAATCTCGCGAGTCGACACAGGAGCAAAGCCATGAAGTTCATTGATCTCACGATCCCCCTCGGTGTCGCCACGCCTCCTTGGCCCACCTATGAGCCGCTGCAGTTGAAGTACTTCAAACGCTTGGCGCCCAACGGGGCCAATGGGCAGGTGCTCACCCACTCCAACCATCTGGGCACCCATCTGGATGGCGAGATCCACTTTCATACCCCGGGCAAGGACATCGCCTCGCTGGACATGGACTTCTTGGTGCACGAGGCCGCCATTGTTGACCTGAGTGACATCAGCGGCGACTACGATGTGTACACCAGCAAGATGGTCGACGAACGGGTTGAGGTCCGTGAGGGTGACATTCTCATCATC
>JALHUE010000447.1 GCA_022866145.1 Anaerolineales bacterium
CCGCGGCCGATCGTCGCCACAGGCCGGCCGTCGACGGAGACGCTGCTCCGGCTGACGCGCTGCAGCACAAGCCTCACTGCGGCCTCTCTGGGCTCAGGGAAGCCCGACGGCTTCCCGCACTTCCGCCATCGTGGCCTGGGCTATCGTTCGGGCCCGTCGCTCACCGTCGTCCAGGATGTGCCAGACGTCATCTGGGCGGGCGGCCAGCGCTTGTCGCTTCTCCCGGAATGGCGCCAGGTGCTCATTCAGGTTGCGGGCGAACTGCCGCTTGCAGTCGACGCAGCCGATTCCCGCCCGGCGGCACTCAACATCGATGCTGGCCACCTGATCCGCCGGCGAGAAGATCCGGTGCATCGAGAACACGTTGCACACCTCTGGATTCCCAGGATCGGACCGACGGAGGCGTTGGGGATCGGTGACCATGGTCATCACCCGCTCGACCGTCTCGTCGGCGGTGGCCGCCAGCTCGATGTGATTGTTCAGGCTCTTGCTCATCTTCTGCTGGCCGTCGGTGCCCAGCACCTTCGGCACTTCGGTGACCTTCATCTCCGGCTCGACCAGCACCGCCTTGCCGTAGCGGTAATTGAAGGAGCGCACCACTTCGCGGGTGAACTCAATGTGCGGAGCCTGATCGACCCCGACCGGAACGAAGGCCGCCTTGTACAGGGCGATGTCCGCCGCCATCAGCACTGGATACCCGACCAGGCCGTAGTTGACGTTCTGCGGCTGGAGCCGCACCTTTTCCTTGAACGTCGGCAGATCGGTCAGCTTGCCCAGCGGCGTGACCATCGAGAACAACAGGTGCAGCTCGGTCACTTCCGGCACATGCGATTGGACGAACACGATGGATTCCTCGGGCCGGATCCCGGCGGCCAGCCAGTCCAGCGCCATCTCGTGGGTGCTCTCCCGCAGCGACTGGGTGGTGTCCAGCGTCGTCAGGGCGTGCAGGTCGACGATGCAGTAGATGCAGTCATACGAATCTTGGAGCGCAACGTAGTTGCGGATCGCGCCCAGGTAGTTGCCCAGATGCTGGCGGCCCGTCGGTCGGGCACCGGAGAACACGCGTTGTCGTTTGCTTGCCACAGCCTACCCGCCTTCCAAGGCCTCTCCGACCAGGCGCGGCACCTCCCCCGCCTCGGCATGCCGCCCTGTCTGGAGTTTGGAGTACACCAGCTTCCCGTCGACCTCGACCTCGAAGCGGCCGCCGTCCGACGGGACGAGGGTGACTGCCTCAATCCGTTCCTCGTACGCCTTGACCAGGTCGGCCATCAGACCGATGGCCCGATCGGTATAGTGTCAGACTGCGCAGTAGGTGATTGAGATCCGCACCATTCCTGGCCTCCAGCGCTCCGCCCTTCCCTCGGGCTTCGGATTGCGGGGCAGTGTACTACAGGCAGACAGCGGCGGCCACGCGCCCCCGACCCGGCGGGCTGTGCTACAATGGAGGCTAGAACCCAGAGAGGAGAATCACATGCGAGCAGTCATGGCCTTCCTGATCGGCTTGATCACCGGGGCGCTCATCGGCGCCTCGACGGCGTTGCTTCTGACCCCGTACTCGGGCGATGAGTTCCGCGGCATGATCGGTGACCGCGCCAATGAGTTTTCGGGCGAAGTGCACGACGCCTATGCCATGCGCCGGGCCCAGCTCGA
>JALHUE010000448.1 GCA_022866145.1 Anaerolineales bacterium
CTGTACGCCGACTTTCGTCGCCGATCTGCCACTCGAGCACCATTTGTGGCAGCAGGAGATGTTCCTGCCAATCACCACGCTGGCCGCGGTCGACCATCTCGATCAGGCGATGTCGCTGGCCAACAACGTCAACTACGGCCTGACGGCCGGTTTCTACGGATCGGAGAAGGAAGCCGAGTGGTTCTTCGACAAGATCGAGGCCGGTGTGACCTACGCCAACCGGCCGCAGGGCGCCACCACCGGCGCTTGGCCTGGCTTCCAGCCGTTCGGCGGGTGGAAGGGATCAGGTTCTTCGGGGAAGAACGCCGGCGGGTTGTACTATCTGCCGCTCTACATGCACGAGCAGATCCACACTTTCGTGCGCTAGGGCCGCGAGCCTGGCTCCTGCCTGTGAGCCGGAGCCAGCCGCAGGAGCCGGTGGCGTGCAGTTGCGACATTGGCATGCCTATCCCCCGATGCGTAAACATCGGCAGGCGACTCCGGACCCGCGTGTGGCGGCACAACCCGCGCCCTCCGACATCGGCACTGGCACGACAGGTCTGGGGGAGGGGGACGCACCTAACGGGTTTGACACGTCAATGACAGCTCAGGGCGGAGGAGCAACATGAACACGAAGAACCTGCTGATCGCCAGCCTTGTCGGTGGTCTGACCATCACCCTGCTGGCCAATGTTCCGATCCTCAATTTCATCAACTGCCTGCTGTGCGCCGGATTCTGGGGTGGCGCCATCCTGGCAGTCTGGCTGTACAAGCGCCTGACCGGGAGCGTCACCCTAGGACAGGGCGTGGCGGTAGGCACCCTGGCCGGCGTATTGGCCGGGACCTTTGGCTTCCTGTTGAGCTTCGCGGGATTGGCTGGGGCGCAGGCACTGGTGAACAGCTACTCCCAGTTCCTGCCACCTGAGGCAGCCATGGAACCGGCCCTCTCCGGATCGATGTCGATCCTGTTCAACCTGCTGGGCGTCGTTACCAACATCGTGTTCGGCGCCATCGGCGGTCTGATCGGGGGCGCGATCTTCAAGCCACGCGCCCCTGCCTCCTTGCCACCCGGCTAGCTCTACCTGCGGCCGAGACGGATGGGCCGCAGGCCCACCCGTCCAAGGGACCTGCCGTTGCAGGCGCGCCCCCTGTGCGCCCCCTGGCCCTCTCAGTGGGTCGAGGCCGGAGCCGCGCAGGGAAACGGGGCGCCAGGCGAAGCCTGTATCGGGACGACCCGCCCGCGGCTGAGGGCAGGCGCCTGGGACCCTGGGTCAGCCGCACAGTTCGGCCAGACCTGACTCCCACCCATGCGCTCCCCGCGGTTCGCACCGCGGCCGGCTGGCCTGGGGCGGGAATGAACTCCATCGCCCCCCGCACTGTCCCGCCAGCAGAAGGAGGCAGGATGCAGATCGGCGTCGTGTTCCCACAGACGGAGTTCCCTCCCGATCCAGGCGCAGTGCGCGCTTACGCCCAGGCCGCCGAGGACCTGGGCTACTCGCACATCGTTGCCTACGACCATGTTCTTGGCGCCAACCCGGACCGCCCGGGCGGGTGGAGCGGTCCGTACACTCACCAGTCCTCCTTCCTTGAGCCGTTCACGCTGTTCAGCTACCTGGCCGGCGCGACGACCCGCATCGGATTCGCGCCCGGC
>JALHUE010000449.1 GCA_022866145.1 Anaerolineales bacterium
AGATGGACGCGAACAATGGCGAATACTAGCACACTCGGTCATATGCGCCTGACATCGGCCCTTGGTTGGGTTGTGGCCACGCCGTCCTAGCAGATCATCCGCGGCATGGGCAAGTTTCATGGGGCATCTGGGGCGCCATCTCACGCCTCGCGGGGTCGGGACGTAGCGCATCTGGGCCAATCGCCAGCCACGTCGTGCCCCCAGGCGACGTCCACGACCGCCCGAGAAGCGGAATGGTCAAGAGCCGTATTCACATTTCGGTTGCCAGACATGATAAGCCCTCAAGTCTTTGGGGCCAGCGGGCAACATCGAGAGCCCACTTCCTTGGCCCTGAAACCGCCGGCAAGCGAGCGAGTGTTCTCGTTTCCGCTCCAAGGTCGCGCCAATCCCCACCAAGGGACAGAGTCCCTTCCAATGGGTGAGGAAGAACCTTGCTCGCCTCTTTCCCCAGCTTGCATGGGAGGATCTGCATGTTTCCAGCTGTCTAGCGGACCCAGACCCTTGACCTCTTGTCGGGGCCGGGCGACACGCAACGATGCGGCAACAACCAAGCGACCTTCGGACCGCGTTTTGTCGACTCCGTCATGCCGGCGTGTTCCCTCAGCTACAACGCTAGCGGAGGCCGAAGGTCAGTGCATCACCTTGATTCGTCAGGCCATATTGAACATACTTGACAAACGCTCAACGGTTCTTCCAGAACGAGATTCAAAGCATTCGGTTAACACCGCCAGTACCAGTTTCCCGCGAAGTGTAGACCCTCAACGGTCGCGATATCGAACCGTTGCTCCAGAGCTGCCCAATGGACAAGAAGCCGTCGCTCGCCGCGACCGCAAGACCCCCGGCCGGCGAAGAGATCTAGATTCGGGCGGCGAAGGTAGGGGCAGCTGAGCTTCGAATGCAGAATGCCCGGAACGTCATGGTTGTCGGGCATGACTTCTCTGATATCGTCGCGCCGGGGTTGACGCCGAGCTGCTCGAGTGGTAACGCAAGCGCATCAAGGATCCCTACGTCTTGATCGGGATGATTGACGCCAGGCTGGCCGGCCGGGTCCATGGCCACCTGATGAATGCAGACATCAACATCAGCCATCCCGCGACGACGTTCGATCGGGGTGGCCGCCTGGGCGCCGCGCTCTTCTACTGCAAGGCCTGCTATGCCTTCGAGACCCCCCGGCCAGAAGGGATTCTGGTCCACGCATGAGAGCTACAATGGCTGGCGAATCGGCTTCTTGGGGATGGCGCAGCCCACTACCCTTGGCCGGATGTGCAGCATGAACTGGACGAGGCCTGGGTGTACTCCGTGACCAAGAAGGTCCGGGATCAGGCCATCAAGGAGTACTCCGAGCAGCTGGAGGACTCGGTGCCCAACTTCGACGTGCCCGACATGGTGATCAAGGCCAACGACAAGCCGGTCGTGCCAGACGAGGTGACTGTCTAGCTTGCGCTCGCTCCCGTGCCGTATGCCCATTTCCCCCGCGCGCTTCCAGGCTGATCCTGGATTGCCACCGGATGGACAGGGGAGGCTCGGCTTGCGCGTGCGTCCCGGGTAACCCTGGGGGCACGGCATCGAGCCGGTCTGCTTGGTAACTATGGAGCGTACTGCTATAGTAGGGAAAGTCCCCCCGTACCTGGGCGAGGGAGGGGGAGGGTTTCCCGTCGGCATCCCACAAGCCTGGACGGATCGGCATCCCGAGTCCAGCAGAAGAGAGGCCCGATGGCAGTCATCAAGGCTGAAGTTCGTTCGGGCGCCTATTACGATTCAATCGTCCTCATGCAGCTGCAGCGCGCCTTGACGGAACAGCCCGGCATCCTCGACGCCGGGGTCGTCATGGGCACCAACGCCAACAAGGAAGTCCTGGCGCAGAGCAGCCTGCTGGTTGCCGAAGCCGAAGCCGCAGGCAATGATGACCTGATCATCGTCGTGCGCGCCACGGATGCCACCTCGGCCCAGGCGGCCCTGGCGAAGGTGGATGAGCTGGTGGCCGCGCGCCGAGGTCGGGCAGGGGACCAGGAGTACCAACCCCGCAGCCTCGAGACCGCGGCCAAGATGCTGCCCGAGGCCCAGTGGGTCTTGGTTTCCGTTCCGGGGCGGTACGCCGCCGGGGTGGCGCGGCAGGCCTTGCGCCTGAACAAGCACGTCTTCCTCTACAGTGACAACGTCTCCCTAGAAGATGAGGTCGCGCTCAAACACGAGGCGGCCCAGAAGGGGCTCCTGGTTATGGGGCCGGATTGCGGTACGGCGATCGTCAATGGCATCGGCCTGGGCTTTGCCAACAAGGTCCGCCAGGGCCCCATCGGAGTCGTGGCGGCTTCCGGGACCGGCCTGCAACAGGTCACCGTGCGCATCCATCAGATGGGAGGCGGCATCACGCATGCCCTGGGCACCGGGGGGCGCGATCTGTCGGAGGCCGTCAACGCCGCCACCGCGCGTCAGGGCCTCGACTTGATGGCCCGCGATCCGGATGCCAAGGTGATCGTGTTGGTGTCGAAGCCCCCCTCCTCCAAGATCGCCGATACCCTGGTCCAGGCGGCGCGTTCGGTCGGCAAGCCCGTGGTGGTCAACTTCATCGGCTACCCCAGTGCCTCGCGCCGAGTGGACAACGTCTTCTTTGCTACCACCTTCGATGAGACTGCCGAGCTGGCCATCCGTCTGATCGACTCGCCCGAAGACTTCGCCGCGCAGCCGGATCCGTCCAAGTTCGCGCCCGGCCAGCGCTACCTGCGAGGCCTCTTCTCGGGCGGCACGCTGCAGTACGAGGCCCTGCTGATCCTGCAGAACTACGTTCCCGTCGTCTACTCGAATGCACCGCTGGACAAGAAGAACAAGCTCGAAGACTCCCTAGTCAGCAAGGCTCACACGGTCATCGACCTTGGCGAGGACGAATTCACGGTTGGTCGCCTGCATCCCATGCTGGATAATGATCTGCGGATTCGCCGTCTCGAGAAAGAAGCCTCTGACCCGGAAGTTGCCGTCATTCTGTTGGATGTCGTGCTCGGTTACGGCGCCCATGGCGATCCGGCCAGCGAGTTGGCCCCGGCGATCGCCGCCGCCATCAAGTCTGCCAAAGATGCCGACAGACACTTGGAGGTGGTGGCAATTGTGTGTGGCACTGATGGAGACCCTCAAGGGATGGAGGGACAAATCAGGATGCTCAAGGATTCAGGCGCCAAGATCGAAACCAGCAATGATGCGGCAGCTCGTCATGTGGGTCGATTGCTGCAGACAATTGAGCGCAGAATCGAGCCAAAAACTGATCCGACGATGAAGCCGGTCGACCTGCAGGCGCTGAAGAACCCCCTGGCGGGCATCAACGTCGGTCTGGAATCCTTCGCCGACAGCCTGAGAGACCAGGGCGCTCAGGCTGTTCATGTGGACTGGAAACCCGTTGCCGGGAGCAGTGAACGGTTGGTGAGCATCCTGGAGCGGATGAGACAAGCGCAGTAGGTCTGGGTCCGACGGTGTTGAGGGCCGCAGTGCCACCGGCGTGGAAAGAGGATGGGGCTGCCGCCAGGGGTTGTCAGGTGGTCCAGGCTTTCCGACCACCGCCTGCGTTGGTGGCACCGTGCGCCGCACGCGACACGATTGCACACCCGGCTTCCAGCCTGGGCCGTCGTCGTCTGTGCCTCGGTTCCGAGAGTGATCTCATCCCGGATCCGGTCAGGAGGGTCTGGTGCGGGCGGAGTGTGTGGCAGCAACTGAACCGGCCCGCCGGGGCAGCCTTTGCCTGCCTCACGGCCTGGCCAGCGTGGAGGTTCAACTCCTCGTATGTCACCCCCCACCAGTGCCGCTCAAGGGGTGAACGCCTTGCCGCCGAT
>JALHUE010000450.1 GCA_022866145.1 Anaerolineales bacterium
CATTCCATCTCGCCTCCAGAAGCCTACCCCAATGCCTCTTGGCGAATCACGTGCCGCCGCAATGCTTCTTGGTTCTCCAAGATGACCCTTGTCACACGCTGAACGGGTAGATGCCCGGTTCGGGCTTCACCCGATTCTCTCCAATCCTATGCCGCTCCTCGCCTGCGTGGCTTCGGGGTCAGTCTCGAACGCTTCCCCCGGGGGTAGATCGTGTTTGCCTTGACCGGCGCACGAGCTGCGGCCAAGCACCGGACGGCTGTCTTCGACTACGCAGGCAGCCGAGCCGCAAGGATCTCGGCCACGTCCCGCACCTGCGGAGGGCTCGGCAGCACCTTGGCGGCATCCGTCAGCATGATCAGGCAGAACGGGCAGCCGACGGCCAGTGTCTCCGCGCCCGTGGCGGCGGCCTCGGCAATCCGCTCCTGGCTCACACGGCGGGTGCCGTGTTCCTCCTCCTTCCACATCTGCGCGCCGCCGGCGCCGCAGCAGAACGACTGGGCTCCATGGCGCGGCATCTCGATCATGCCGCCACCGGCCTGCGCCAGCACGGAGCGCGGCCCATCGAACAGCTGGTTGTGGCGCCCCAGATAGCACGGATCGTGGAAGGTGAACGTCTCATCATCGACCATAGCCAGGTGCAACCGGCCTTCCCGCATCAACTCCTCCAGCAGCTGGGTGTGGTGCAGGACGGTGTAGTTCCCGCCGAAGGCAGGGTACTCGTTCTTGAGGGTATGCAGGCAGTGCGGGCAGGTGGTCACAATCCGCTTCGGCGCCACGCGGTCGAGCGTCTCGACGTTTGCGCTGGCCATCTGGGAGAATAGAAACTCGTTCCCGGCGCGACGGGCCGAGTCTCCGGTGCAACGTTCTTCCTGCCCAAGCACAGCGAAGTCCACCCCGGCCGCCAGCAGCAGGCGGGCGAAGGCCCTGGCCGTCTTCTGGGCCCGAGGATCGTTCGCCGGGGCGCAGCCCACCCACCACAAGACCTCCGGCTGTGGCTTGTTAGCGATGGTCGGGATCGGCAAGTCACCCGCCCAGGCCAGACGCTGCTCGGGGCCGATGTTCCACGGGTTGGCCGTTCGCTCCATGCCTCGGAACGCTGACTGAAGCTGTTCGGGGAACTGGTTCTGCATCAGCACCAGGTGCTGGCGGATCTCGAGGATGTCGCGCATCGGCTCGTTACCGACCGGACAGATATCCACGCAGGCGCCGCAGGCGGTGCAGGCCCAGACTGCTTCCGCCGGGATGGCGAACTCGAGCAGGGGCTGGCTGCTCGGATCGCCGCGCGCCATCCGGCCGCCCTCCTGATTGAGGAGGTAGCGTTTGTTGATCTCCAGCGCAGCCGGTGACAGGATCTTGCCTGTGGCGTAGGCCGGGCAGGCGTCCTGACAGCGGTTGCACATGATGCAGGCATAAGCGTCCACCAGCCCGGTCCACGACAGGTCCTCCAGTCGTCCCACCCCGAATTGCTCGATGCTCTCGTCCTCGAAGTTGAGCCGATCGAGCTCGCCCATCGAACGTCGTTGCGGTTTCAGCAGGAAGTTGATCGGGGCGAAGAACAAGTGGATATGCTTGGACCGCGGGAAGTAGGGCAGGAAGAGCAGGATCGTCCCCAGCGACAGCCACCAGGCGGCATGCTCCGCCGCCACCAGCCGGGGCGGCAAGGCTCCCTGCCAGGCGGTGGCCAGGGTGGAAGCGAAGGGCATCCAGGGATCACCCGAGCCCGAAGCCGCCACGCGCAGCGACTCGCCGATGAGGCGCGCCCCGACGTGGATCAGAATGAATCCACCGACGATCGCCGAGTCCCGCCGGATGCCTCGCAGCGCCTTGGGATGCAGCAAGGTGGTGTCACGCGTTTGCAGGGAGGGCCCACCCAGGACAAACCGTCGGGTGAGCAGGGCGGTCATTCCGACCAGGATGCCGACCGTCAGGACATCACCGCCCAGGCGGAAGATGTCTCCGGCTAGGCCCTCACCGAGGAAGACGAAGCCAGGGATGAATCCAAACAGGACGTCTGCCAGATTGACCAGCAGGAAGTAGATAAAACCCCAGCCCACCAGGCCGTGCAGCAATGACGTCCACGGGCGGGTGCGAAACACGGGCGAGAAGGTGACTGTTTTGAGGATGACGGCCGGGGTGCGCCGCAGGGCTAGGCGCCAATCCGGTCGACCGCGCCCGCGGGCGATCACGGCCACGATGCGGCGGGCGCCGAGTCCCGCCAGGGTCAGGCTTGCGCCGAGGAGCAGAAGGAAAGCCAGCTTCTCGAGGGGGGTCAGCATGAAGGAACGGCTCCGATGGCGAAGCGGAGATTGTGGCCCGGCCGCCGCAGACCGGGCGTGCCCACACTCAATCCCGCAGGGAACCTTGCTCCAAGTCCTGGGGATTCTCCCCGTGGCGTGGGGCTCGCTCCTGGCCCCAAGCGCCATTCTGAGGCCGCAGGCCAGCCTGAGGTTCGCGGCGGCTAGTGTATCATGCCGCCTGCTTCGGTTCAGGCGCCAACAAGCGTTCGGGGGTGCCTGCCGGCACCCCCGAAGAGCATCTCATGAAGGAATCGTCGGTCAGGCGGCGCGGGCCGGCGAGGGTCGGGAGGCGACCTGCGGCAGCGCCATCTCATCCAGGTACCCGGCCACCTCGTCCACCGAACGCTGGTAGCGCTGCATCAGGGAAGCGTCATTTCCCTTGTGGCGGTGCAGCACCTGGCGGGCGCAGGAGAGACAGCCGCGCATTGCTCGGTAGGAATCGGTCTCGCAGGCCAGGCAGCCATTCAAGCGAACCATCATCAGGGCGAACCCCAGGCTTGCGGGATGGTCCTCGGGAAGCTGGGTGACCTGATCCACCAGATCTTGCCACTCCTCCCCTCGCGCCTGCCGCAGGTGGGGGATGGCTTGCGCTGGAAACAGAAGTTGATTCTCCGCATGCATGACACCACCTCAACCAGGAAGTCCGTCGAACAGAGATACAACATCATTCTAGGAAGCGCCCGCAGCGCTTCCACCAGTACTTAAGTCCCAGGGAGGGTGGACCTCAGCCGGGTCAGGCCCCGCCTTGGCTGTAGAACTCGGCGTCGGTGGGCGTCTTGCCCGACGGATCCCAGACGTGGACCCACGTGCCTTCCTGAGCGAAGTCGAACAGCCAGTGGGCGTCAGTCGGGGATAGATTGACACAGCCGTGGGAGCGCGGCAGGCCATAGCCATTGTGCCAGTAGGCGCCGTGCATAGCGCGGGCCTTGTCGAAATACAGCACCCACGGCACGTCTTCGAGCAGGTAGTAATCCGAGCGGTCGGCGGCAAAGGCGCCGCTCATGTCATCATTCTCCAGCCGGGAATACACCTGGAAGACTCCCGGCTGCGTCCACCATCCCGGCAAGCCCGTCGAGACCATGGTGGCGAACACCAGCTGACCCTGCTCGTAGACGGTCAGCGTCTGCTCATACAGGTTGATGTCGATCCACCGATCGTCGGGAATGCCTTCGGGGCGCTTCGGGTTGGGGGTGACAATCGCCAGCAGCCGATCGTCCACCCACTCATCGGGCCCGATCTTGTACCAGGTGACACCGTCGACCTCCTGGCTGTCGTAGATCTGGATCAGCTCGGGGCGATAGCGGGTCCTTCCGGTCTTGGGCTCGTTGTACCCGGGGGAACGGGAGGGCTCGGCCGTATTCACGATCCAGCCGAACGGCCGCTCTGGCGTGCGACTCAGAGCCAGGCCGTGAAAATCGGGCAGTGCGATCTCACTGCAGGAATCGCCGCCCCGCATATAGACGCCCGGGGCCACCATGTAGATCGCCTTGCCCTGCTCGACAGTGCACTCGATCCAGGAGACAAACACGAATCCCGGGTCGAAGGCGTTGATCGCCCCGGACTCACTCAGGGCGTCGGAGACTGAACCATACAGCTTGGCGCCTTTGTCTGAGACCCGGCGATACGAATAGGGAACGTAGGACAGATCGGGATCCAGGGGCTGGAGGTGCAGTGGTTTGGGCGGATAGGTTCCCTGCTCCGTCATCACGACCAAACGGCCGCCGGGCCCGCTGCGTGGGCAATATTCCGGGTGGCGCATCTGCATCTGGGGCGAACACAGTACCGAATCACCCTCAGCCGAGGCAGCCTGTGCCGGAGAGGATGGAACAAGCACCGGCATCCAGAGGAAGAGCAGCAAACCCAACGTTCGCAATGACATGCGGCGCCTCATGCGTGGGCGGGATTATATGCGCTGCGGGGCGGGCTGTCAGCCAGTCCGCCCCGGATATTCATTGAACGCTCAGGTTGGGGAGAAAGAGGCCGGCGCGGGTCCGGGCTGACCGGCTGGCCGGCTGCTCGGGCGCTCCCCTACCACGCCACCTTGCTCTCGACCTCCTGCCGGGCGCGGGCCAGGAAGTCTGCCAGCGGCGTCGGGCCCGGGTTGTCGCCGGTGCGCAGGCGCAGGGCGACCGTCCCTTGTTCGGCTTCCTTGTCGCCAACGACCAGCATGTAGGGGATCTTGCGCAGCTGGGCGTCGCGGATCTTAGCGTTCATCCGTTCACCACGATCGTCAACCTCCACCCGCAGGCCTTCGCTCCGCAGCCGATCCGCCACCGTCCCGGCGTAGGTGTTGTGCCGGTCGGCGATCGGGATCACGCTGGCCTGCACCGGCGCCAGCCAAACCGGGAAGGCCCCGGCGTAGTGCTCGATGAGGAAGCCGATCATGCGCTCATGGGTGCTGAGCGGAGCGCGGTGAATCACCAGCGGCATCTCCTCCTGCCCTTCCCGGTTGATAAAGGTCAGGTTGAACCGCGCCGGCTGGGCGAAGTCCACCTGGTTGGTAGCCAGGGTGAACTCACGACCGGTGGCGCTCCAGATCTGCACATCGACCTTCGGGCCGTAGAAGGCGGCCTCGTCGGCGACCTCGACGAAGGGCACCCCGCCGCCCTGCATGGCCCGGCGCACCATGTCCTCGGTCTTCAGCCACAGCCGCTCGTTGTCGATGTATTTCTTGCCCAGGCCGGACTTGTGATGCGTGCTCAGGCGCATGATGTAGCGGTCGATGCCGAAGATCTTGAGGTACACGTGATAGAGCCCAATGACGGCCATGAACTCGGCCTCAAACTGGTCCTCGCTGACATAGATGTGGGCATCGTTCATCTGCAGCGACCGCACCCGCATCAATCCGAACAGCTCGCCGCTCTTCTCGTAGCGGTAGCAGGTGCCGTATTCCGCCAGGCGCAGCGGCAGGTCGCGGTAGGAGCGCGGCTTGCTAGCGTAAATCTTGTGGTGCATCGGGCAGTTCATCGGCTTGACGTAGTAGCGCTCGCCTTCGAGCTCCATCGGCGGGAACATGCTCTCGGCGTAGTACGGCAGGTGCCCGCTGTGGATGAACAGGTCTTCCTTGGACAGATTCGGCGTGCGCACGCGCACATAGCCAGCCCGCGACTCGACCTCCTTGCCCAGGCGCTCGAGTTCCTCAATCAGTACCCCGCCGTTGGGCAGCCACAGCGGCAGGCCGGGCCCGACTTCATCGTCAAAGGTGAAGATCTCCAGCTCCTTGCCCAGCTTGCGGTGGTCGCGCTTCTTGGCTTCCTCCTGGCGCCACAGATATTGCTCGAGCTCCTCGGCCGTCCCCCAGGCGGTGCCGTAGATACGCTGCAGCATGGGCCGCTTCTCGTCGCCGCGCCAGTAGGCCCCGGCGATGCTGGTCAGCTTGACGGCATGCGGATTGATTTTCCCGGTGCGCTCGACGTGCGGCCCACGGCACAGATCGGTGAAGGTGGCGTGGCGGTAGATCGAGATCTCCGGCATCTCGGCGACCTCATTGCCATACTCGTCGGTGCCGCCCTTCTCCAGGCCTTCGATCAACTCGATCTTGTAGGGCTGGTCGGCGTACATCTTCTTGGCTTCGGCGGCGCTCAAGGCGCGGCGCTCGAAGGGGTAGTCACCTTCGATGATCTGGCGCATGCGTTGCTCGATTCGTTCAAGGTCGTCCGGCGTCAGGCTGCGGGGCAAGTCGAAGTCGTAGTAGAACCCCTCGGCGATCGGCGGGCCGATAGCGATCTTGGCCTGGCCGGGGAACATCTCCATGACGGCCTGGGCCATGATGTGCGCGGTCGAGTGGCGGATGCGGTACAGTTCGGAGTCTTCGTACCTCTCGCTCCCCTGTCCGGACATGATCTCCTCCTTCTCTATCCAAACGCAAAGCCCCCGCCGTCTGGGGCGGGGGCCGAAAGCCTCGCGGTTCCACCCAGATTGGTCTTTGCAGACCATCTCGGACGGCCGGTAACGGGGCCAACCGTTCGCCCTACTCAGCCCGCAGGCCTTTCGGGGTCAAGCTCGCGGGGGGTCTTCGCCGCTTCGGCGCCCGAGGGGACTTGCAGTCCAAGATCCCCTCTCCCTGGTGGCCCGGCAGTCGGCTACTCGTCCCGGTCATCGCCTCAAGGAGCTAAGTTGTTGCAGCGATTATACCCCAGGCCATAGGCCAGTCAATCCAGGCGGTCGCTTCCCGGCGTGGCCCACACCGGAGGC
>JALHUE010000451.1 GCA_022866145.1 Anaerolineales bacterium
AGCAACGGTAGGGAGCGAGAGGCACCTGAACCACTCCCTCCCGAGGGCCAAGATCCAGCACTCGAGCACCCTGGACCAGCGATCGGACTATCGATGCACTTCATCTGCGTCTCCGTGTCCGTTTCTTCAGCACCCTGCTAGGAGCCGCTCCTCATCATAGTGTCGCGGCTCAGAACAACCCGCTTCCGCCAGTCGCCCTACGGGGCCGCCTAACAACTCGCTGAAGCTGACCCGGCGGGCGGCGCCTTCGGTGCGGCTTGCCTGGCCAGCCGGCCGGGCGGAGAATCCTGCGAGTCCTGCCCGCTTCCGCCGGGCAGCTTAGCTCGAGGCCGTTAGCCCGCCTTCATAAGCGCATGATCAGCAATAGAACTACACGAAAGGAGATTGTTATGTCACAACAAGAAGGTATCGTGAAAGGGGATGCCCTTCAGAAAAGTGGCAGCGCTGGCTTTCTCATCGGCGCGATTCTGATGGTGATTGGCGTTACCTGGCCCGCTTCTGTCGACATAGGCGGCGCGGCAGTGATGCAACAAGAGTTTGGCCAGCATGCAGTTCTTCTCCAAGTCTGCGCATTGCTCATGACTTTTGGCTTTTGGGGGGTGATGATCGGGATGGCTGGTATCTATCGCTCCATCACGGCGAACACAGCGAGTGGCGATGCTTGGGCGCGCCTGGGCTTCTATTTCCTCCTAGTGGGGACTGCTATTTGGACGATCGGTTCGTCACTAAATGTGTCGTACCCGGCCGCGATCGTGAACTGGCAGGCAGCGTCGGCTGACGGTAAAGATGCGGCGTATATCGCGGTTGCCGCGATTCCTGGCTTCGGCAGAGGATTGTTTCCATTGGAAGTAATCATCAATTGGCTGGCCTTCGCCTTACTGGGTATTGGCATGGTTCAAAGCGGTGTTGTTCCCCGCTGGTTGGGCTGGTTTGGGTTGACCCTGGGAATGGTCGGAATTCTACTGGGTATCACGCAGACTTTCACGGGACGCGAAAGCTCCTTGATTCTCTTCGGCGTTCTCTTATATGTAACCATATTGTGGTGGTTAGTGACAGGCATTTGGGTGGCACGAAGAGCGTGGTAAAAGGGAAGAGAAGAACCAAGAACGAAGCACGAAGTTTGAGCCGACAAAGCAGAAGCTTGGATGAAGGCATCTCTGCGAAGCAGGCAGGGAGCGGACTAACACCGCTTACAGCGGACGCTTCGCCTGTCGGCGCCGCGCCGCTAACGCGCACCGTTAGCCCGCCCCCAACAAGCGCGTGGTCACCAGAAGACTTCAAGAGAGGAGATTTCCATGTCACAAGAACAAGGTATCGTGAGAGGGGACGCCCATCTGAAACTGGGTAGCGCTGGATTCATCATCGGGGCTATTCTGATCGTTATTGGAAGGCTCTTGTTCCCGCCCTCTTTGGGTGTTGGCAACTGGCTGGAAATGAAGGAAGTTGTTGGTGAGCAGGCAGTCCGTCTCCAAGCCTGTGCGCTGCTAGTGATTTTTGGCTATTGGGCGGTGATGATCGGCACGGCAGGAGTCTACCGCTCCATCACTGCGGGTGGTGCTGCCTGGGCGCGCGTTGGCTTCTACTTCCACTTGGTGGGGACTGCCGTTTGGACTATTGTAGGCATGTCACTAGATGTGTCTTTTCCAGCCGCGATCGTCAACTGGCTGGCCGCGCCAGATGCCGGCAAGGATGCGGCGTATATCGCGGTTGCCGCGATTCCTGCCTTCGGCAGAGGATTATTCCCATTGGAAGTAATCGTCTATTGGCTGGCTTTCGTCTTCCTGGGTATTGGCATGGTTTACAGCGCCGTTTATCCCCGCTGGCTTGGCTGGGGTGGGCTGATCCTGGGCATTATTGGGGTGCCCCTAGGCATATTGATGACTTTCACCGGACGCGAGGCCATGCTTGGTCTCTTCATCGTTCTTTTGGCGCTGACCACACTGTGGTTCCTCGTGGTAGGGATCTGGGTCGCCCGAAAAGCGTGGTAAGAGAGAATAGAAGAGCAGTACCTAGGACATAATAGCGAGGTCGAGCCGACAAAGTAGAAGCCTTGATAGGGGCATCTGTCAAGCAAGTAGGCTGGGTGCGGGCTAACCACTCGCTGGAGCGGACCCGGCCAGCTCGGCGCGATCATCTGGACGCGTCTTGGCCGGGCCGCTCAGCTCGGCTCCGTTAGAAAGCTTCGAGGGGGAGTCTCATGGTTCCAGAGACTAGAGCGATAGCCCGTCAGGTGGCATTGGAGCTGTGCGACATCCAGTCGGAGTCCCATCCACCGGAACGCTTCAACAACTCCAGCCTCGTCTTCCCTTCCTATCGGCCACATGCCACCAACGGGCTGCAACGTGCAAGGGTGTCCGAGGCCGAAGCCAGGGTCCTGTACTGCTTAGCGTTGGCCAATCTGAAGCTACCGTTCGCAGTCGAAGTTCCCACCAGCGAGCGATACACATTCAGCGGCACGACCACGATGAGCGCACGAACGGACCTTGTCGTCTATTCCGCTCCGCCCAACGCACCACAAGGGCTAGTTCGCAACCTGGCCGTCGAGTTCAAGGCCCACAACGCCCCAGTCGCCGCGATTCGGAAGGACCTCGAGAAGCTCCTTCGTGAGCATTGCGACGGACTGTGGTTTCACGTCCTCCAGAATGCAGACTCGAGGACCATTCCCGCCCTGATGGAGAAGTTCGCTCAAGCGATCGGGGATCTTCGTGATCCCTGGCAGAAGTGCGGCCACACTCTGGCTCTCTGCGTCGTGGTCCTCCAGAAGAGATTCTGGCTCTATCGTACGCTTACGCCGAACCACGACTCAGCTCCTGACCTCGCTCTTGAGTATGGGGTCCAGGGCAAGAAGATCGTGGTCAGGGATGCCAAAGGCTGGGCCTTCGAAGCTTTCTAACAACTCGCTGAAGCTGACCCGGCGGGCTGGGGCATAAGGGAAGGCGCCTGGCCCGCCGGCGTGCGCGACAATCATGGGGAGCCTGCCCGCTTCCGCCGGGCAGCATAGCTCGAGGCCGTTAGGCGGCCAGCTGGAGCTTGGCAGAGCGAGGAGATTTGCATACCATGAAACCCATTGCCATTTCGCTCATGATAGTAGGCCTCATGCTGCCTGCAGCGTGCGCGCCCACCTTGCCACAAGCCACCAGTACTCCAGTGAGCACGCCGACGTCCCCATCTCCCACTGTCCCACCCACTGACACGCCCATCCCAACCGATACTCCCATTCCAGCAACATCGACTCCCACTCCCCAACCCCTTCTTCTTCGCCGGGCTTGCGCAAGGGACTATGTTGTTCGGGCGGACGAACCCATCCAGCTCTTCTACGGGGGATGGGGTGTGCTCGGCAAACAGCTGGCGGACGAATGGACCACGGCCCTGACCGTCGAGCTCACGATCGATGGACAGGTCATCCCTGGGAAAGCTCAACCCCCTTCACCCGACCTCCCACACAACTGCCCGAAGGACTCCGAGGGTTCCTACTGGCTCTACTCCACCGCCATCATCTCAGGCCTGTCCAGCGGACGACATGACGCGACAGTCGCGTTCAATGTGCTCCGGCCTCTTCCGGATGGATATGGCGGCAACTATGTCCCGGGCCAGCTGGCAAAACAGACGTTCAGAATCACTGCCCAGTAGTCCCGTGTCCTTGGGCCAGGGAGGCGCTGCCCGCCTAACAACTCGCTGATGCCGACCCGGCTGGCGGACGGAAAAGCAGTGGCCGCTTGCCTTCCAGGTTGTCCTAGAATGAAGGAAGCCAGCCATAGCCGCCGGGCAGCATAGCTCGAGGCCGTTAGGCCGCCCAAGCTGCGTAGGGGAGTCGCAGGCCAGGCACACAGCAACAGGCATCTGGTGAAGCTAGAATCACGAGGCCTGCCATCGCCGCCCCCACTGAGTAGCCCCACCGGACTGTCGTCTTGCGACAGCCTTCCGCGTCCCACAAGGAGAGCGAGCACCATGAAGCATCAGGCTCCCATTCTCCTCATCCTCCTGGTTTCGGCCGTTGCGACATCCGCCGTGCAGCCCGCGCGCCCCGCGGCGATGCCGGGATCGGAGCCAGCAATGCCGACGACCGATGACAGCAATCAGGCCGTGGTCTATCGAGACGCCCTCGCCCTTGGCTGGGAAGACTGGTCATGGGATTCAAGCATCCAGCTCGCCTCTACCCAGCATGCCCACGCCTCTGACGGAACCGTGTCTATCCGGGCTGAATTGGAGCCCTGGGGTGCCCTTTCCCTCCAGTACCCTTCCGGTTTCCATACATCCCCCTACCAGTGGATTGAGTTCTACATCTACGTCGGGGAGAACACGCTCCGCCGCCTCTCGTTCGTATTCAATGGCAACTCGGATAACGACCTCCTGCCCCGGGTGTCGATTGATGATCCAAGATACATAGCAGGAGGGACATACATCGCCAACCGATGGCAGAGAGTCAGGATCCCGCTTGCAGACACTGGAGGCTCCGAAACGGTCATCTGGGGCATCAATATCAACGATGCATCGGGCGACGGCCAAGAGCCATTCTGGGTCGATGGCATTCGTTTCCTCGCATCGACGCCTCTTGCGACGCCGGGACCGGAGGCAGCATTGCCGACGTTCGATGCCAGCAATCAGGCAGTCGTCTATCGAGACGTCCTCAGCCTTGGGTGGGAAGACTGGTCATGGGACTCCGATATCCAACTCGCCTCTACCCAGCATGCCCACGCCACTGACGGAACCGTGTCTATCCGGGCCGAATTGGAGCCTTGGGGTGCTCTTTCTCTCCGGTACCCTCCCGGCTTCCGTACGTCCGCCTACCAGTGGATCGAGTTCTACATCTACGTCGGGGAGAACACGCTTCGCCGCCTCTCGTTCGTATTCGGTGGCAACGCGGACAGCGACCTGCTGCCCCGGGTGTCTATTGATGATCCAAGATACATAGCGGGAGAGAAGTACATTGCCAATCGCTGGCAGAGAGTCAGGATCCCGCTTACAGACACCGGAGGCGCCGACACCGTCATCTGGGGCATGTCCATCAACGATGCTTCGGGCGATGGCCAAGAGCCATTCTGGGTCGATGGCACTCGCTTCCTCACATCGACGCCGCTTGCGACGCCCGCCCCAACGCTCCCACCCAAGGAGGCTAGTGCGGCAGTTGTGTATCAGAACAAGCTGGCACTTGCCTGGGAGGATTGGTCCTGGTACTCGACCGTCGACGTGGCCTCACGTGAGCACGCCCACAGCAAACCCCTTTCGATCAAGGCTTCCCTTGGTCCCACGGGGGCTCTTTCGCTGCACGTCCCCGGCTTCAACACGGCACCCTACCACTGGCTCGAGTTCTACATCTACGTTGGGGACAACACGCTTCGCCAGTTGTCCGTCTACTTCAACGACACGGCGGACAAGGAACTCATGCCCAAGGTCAGCGTCGATGATCCTGACTTCATAGCGATGGGGGCGTACATCCCCAACCGCTGGCAAAGAGTTAGGATCCCGCTCTCACGTACTGGGGGAGCCGATACCGACATCCTCCGCATCAACATCAAGGATGAGTCGGGCGCGGGCCAAGAAGCGTTCTGGATCGACGACATCCGCCTGCTGCCTGCTGACCCGGAGAGCCGCTAGGGACAAGGGGACACGCAGACGAAAGCCGCGGCGGCCGCTATCCTTGCTGCACGCCTCTCCCTCCACGGCACACCACTGGTCGGATTCTCGATTGGCGACACCCTCCCTCTGGTACCATCCTCGACTCCACCCCCATGTGGCTTTCGCGGATTGCCCCGAGAGAGTGAGAATGGGTCATGGGGGATTGTCACAAGTTGTCTTTCTTCTGGGCGGCCTAACAACTCGCTGAAGCTGACCCGGCGGGCTGGGCCTTCGGAGATGCTTGCTCTGCCCGCAAGCAAGCCGCACAATCTCAGGGAGCATGCCCGCTTCCGCCGGGCAGCTTAGCTCGAGGCCGTTAGGCATCCGGGAAGCTCGAATTCCCAGGATACAATCCATGTCACCGGTGCAACACCGCGTCAACGACACGTGGAGATGACATGAAGAAGAGCAGTTCGAAGGACGTGTCTCCCTCTGAGCTGATAGACGCGAGGAT
>JALHUE010000452.1 GCA_022866145.1 Anaerolineales bacterium
AGCGATGGATACAAGTAGACCTCGCCGGCGGCGGCAGCCTGGATCGCCTGGATCAGCTCCTCCGCAGCCGCCCGCTTGGGCACGTAGCCGGTTGCACCCGCATCCAGCATCTTGAAGAAGTACTCCTCGTCCTCGTGGATAGTCAGTGCCACCACAGCCACCGACGGCCGCAGGCGCTTGATCTGGCGGGTGGCTTCAATGCCCGAGGTATCGGGCAGCCCGATGTCCATCAGGACCACATCCGGCTCGAGGCGTTCCACAGCCAGCAGCGCCTCCGCCGCCGAGCCGGCCTCACCGACGATCTGCATGCCGGATTCATTCTCCAGCAGCATGCGCAAACCGGAACGGACGACAGCGTGATCGTCAACCAGCAACAGGCGTGTCGGCATAGCCTACCTCGCGAGTCGGATGGCGCGGGATGAGTACCGTGACGCAGGTTCCCTTGCCCGGTGCGGTGTCAATCGCCAACTGTCCGCCGAGCAGCACCGCCCGTTCCTGCATGCCCAACAGCCCCCACGGCGGATCTTCGCCCTCTCGCACCAGCGTTGGATCAAATCCGATTCCGCTGTCACACACCATCAGGGTGACGTGGTCCGGAAGGTACTTCACCTGGACAGAGGCCCTGTCGGTCTGGGCATGTCGGACCACGTTGTTTAGGGCCTCCTGGGTAATCCGGAACAGGGCTGTCGCCGCCTCACCCGGGAGCGTATCATCCTCACCAATGACCTCGACTGCGACCCTCAATTGTGTGCGCACCTGCAACTCGCCGGCATACCAGCGCAGGGTCGCCGCCAGCCCGAGGTCATCCAGGTGTGATGGCCTGAGGTTGGCGATAATGCGCTGTAGCTCATGCAGCGAGTGGGTGACGAGGTCTTCAAGCTGCTGCAGCTGGCTGCCTGCCCGCCGCGGGTCCTTGGCAAGGGTACTCAGCGCGCCCCGCAAACCCAGGCCAACCGCCGTCAACGATTGGCCGGTGTCGTCGTGCAGTTCACGCGCAATTCGCTGCCGCTCGGCCTCCTGCGCAGCCACCACCCGCTTCAAGAGCTCGCCGCGCATCGCCTGCCTGCGTTCGGCCTCCTGCAGCCGGGCCGCTTGCAGCTCGGCAATGTGACGCTGGACTTCGACCTCGGACGAGCGCAGGAATCGGACAACGAAGATCGCGACCACCACCGCAGCTGCTGCCCGCAGCAGCTGCACCGGAAAACCAAACAGCGAGATGAACAGGTCGTTGTTGATGATATTCGACGGCGGTAGAGGCGTGGCAACCGTGAAGGCCTGGCCGATGGCGCCATACCAGGCAAAGGCCACTGCCGCCCACAGGCTGTCCTGGCCGAATTCGGCCAGGCCTGCCTGACTGAACACCCGTCGCTGCGCCAACAGCCCGGCGCAGGCCAGCAAGGCCGAAGGGATCGCCAGGATGTAGCGTGTCCAGACATCGGCCACGTGCCAGAAGTCTTGCGGATACCGCCCGCTCAGCGCCAGCATGCCCATCGTCCAGACCGCCAGGCCGGCCAGCGGGATCCAGATACTCGCCTTGCGAGACATGGCCCCCGGAAACAGCAGGGCGGCGCCGAAGGCAGCCAACGACAAGAACGAGAGGCCCAGCACGAACACCCGGATGACATCCAGTGTGTCGGCGTTCACGGCCTGCAAGGGGCTCATCCCCAGCAGGTGGAACATCTCCATCCATTCGTGCGCTCCGTGAACCAGACCGAAGACGGCCAGGAAGCGCAAGGCATAGTGCAATCGCTGATCGGAGATGTGGCCGATCTCAAGCAGAATCGCCAGGCCCATGCTGAAGAAGGCCAGGCCATACACAAAGAAGATCCAGATCAATGCGTTGGACGGCATCGCCCTTCCTGCTTCCAGTCTAGCATCAGCTGCAGGCATCGGAAACCAGACGAGCCGCCTGGTTGCCCTGGATGGATGTCCCCCGCTGGGGAGCGAACGGCCCCCGGGGGCACTGAAGCTGCCGGAGACTGGCAAAGTGTGGGGCGGTGGATCTACCCTCGCAGCTTGGCGCCACACTGCCGGCAAAACGGGTCGCTGACGCCGGCTTGTGAGCCACAGCTGTGGCAGAAGACGATCGAGACGTCAAGGGATGCCGCCGAGGCCGGCACCTCCGCCCGACTCGGCCGATGGCGCTCGCGGGCGGATTGGACGGCGGACCGCCGTCTTGAGCGCCAATACAGCACGCCGCCGCCCACCACCAGGCCAATGCCGATCACTGCCAGCCCCGCGGGGAGCCAGGCCGTGACATCCAGGCTCCCAGAACCCGACTCGGCCGGCCCGGCGACCGGAGGCTCCGGCTGGCCAACCGTGTCAACCGAGAGGGTCGAGGTCTCACGGCGGTAGCTCAGGCGGATTTCCTGCGTGGCTGTCCCCGGGATGGGGCCCAGATCGGCCAACGAGTATTGCAGGCCATCGGGGCGCGGCTGGCTGGACTGGGGAGGCGGATCGATCGTCATCGCCTCGGATCCAACCGGGTGCTGCACTTCGTAGCTCAAGTTTGCCAGATCCTGACCGCCGGGCCACTCGTACGTGAAGGCCCGCTCTGCCCCAGAGATCTGCAGCGGCTGGTAGTACTCCAGCTGGGCGCTTGGGGTCTCGGTGGTCAGGGTGATCAAGGCCCAGTCACCCTGAACCTGGCGGGCGTAGGGAGCGTTGAGCAGCGCGCCATCCGCTGTGGTGTAGGCCACGGCCAGCGGCTCGCCGGCGGAGGCCGGGATCGGCAGGGTGATTTCGGCCGGCAAGCTCGTCCCGGGCGCTAGCTCCGCCCGCAGGATCACCAGCATCGCCGGCTGATCATATTCCGGCCACAATGCCACCTCGAGGCGATCGATAGCCGGCTGCGCCTGACTGCTCGCTGCCTGAAGCGGCAGGCTGAGGGTCAGCAGCAGCAACACTGGCGGTATCCATGGCAGGTAACGCATCCCCACTCCTCAGGCGCGGCGGTAGTACAAGACCAGCGCCAGGGTGCCTAAGGCCAATAAGCCCCCCAGGATGGCCAGGCTGGCCGCTCGTCCCAGCGGCCCGGCAGCCTGCGGCGACGGCGTTGCCGCAGGCGCAAGCGGGCTGAAGGTGAGCACCAGGGCCGCCACGTCTGCCATTTGCTGATCGGTCAGTGGCCCGCCCCGATTCTTCCCCCAGGCCGGCATCTTGGTGCCGCCGATCCCGGCCCCGACCACGGACCGGATGTATGCGGCAGGATCGGCGGCCGGCCAGTCCTTGGCCAGGGTGTAGCCGAACCCGCCCTGCCCTTGCTCTCCATGGCAGGCGATGCAGTTCTCATGGTAGACGACGGCGCCGGCCGAAGGGTCACC
>JALHUE010000453.1 GCA_022866145.1 Anaerolineales bacterium
CCGGCCGTCGGCGTGGCTGAGGTGGCCGATCAGGTAGAAGCCGAACTCGGCGTGCGGGTACAGGTCGGGGGCGTACAGGGTCAGTGAGGCGTGGCTTCCCTGGTGCTCGGGGTGACACTGGCGGCAAGTCTCGGGCGAGGCGATTCCGGCGTGCAGGCTGGTGGGCGTCGCCAGTTGCTCGCCGATCTCGGTGTGGCAATCCAGGCAGCGATCGCCCATCACGCTGGCCGACCAGAACGGGGCATGGCAGTCGGAACAGGCCAGTTCGGCATGGCTCCATGCGCCGCCGATCGGGGCGGGTCCCTGATCTGCGTTGAGCGAGCCGGCGCTGAAGATATCCCCGCCGGTGGCGAAGGCCATCACCACGACGAGGAGCGGCACGAGCGCCGCCCCAACGACCCCCGATCCGGTGAACAACCCCAAGCGATTCATGCCGGCCGCCGCCTACTTCAGTAGGGTGGCGAAATAGATCGCCGCCGCGATGTGCAGGATCGCTGCCGAGAACATCATCAGCCCCAGCGGCACGTGCAGGGTGTGCCAGGTGGCCATCAGCCGCCGGGCGGCCGCCAGCGTGACCACCTGGCGCTGCAGCTCGTTGCGCCGCCGGATCAGGGCCTCGACGCGGGCGCTAGCGGTGCGGGCTTGCGCGTCCAGGCCGCGCCCCCCGGTCCAGGCGCGCCAGGCGGCGCGCCAGCCGTAGAAGAAGCGGCCCAGGACCATCAGCATCCCGCTGACCGCGCCGGGATCGCGCAATTCACGCGCGGCGGCGCGCTCTCCCCGGATCTTAGCCAGCGCGGCTTCGGCGGAGTCCAGCCTGCGCAGGACTTCGGCGCGCTCCAGGATGACTCCGTCGACTGTACGCGGCACGGCGGTGTAGATGTAGCGCCCGAAGAATCCGCTGACGACGACAATGGCGGTCATCAGCAAGGTGATCCCGGCCAGACCATGGAACTTCCAGGCCGAATGCAGGAAGACCAGATACGGGCCGACCAGGCCGGTGAAGATGTGGAACTTGAGCCAGGTGCTCATCCGGCCCCAGGTGCGGCCGCGGGTGCGCTTGCGCCATGAATACAGCGTCTCCGTCGTCAGCATCAGGCCGAAGCCCATGATCCCGATCCAGTGGCCGAACAGTCCGCTGGCCGCCGGGACTCCCAATGCGGCTGTGATCATCAGATAGAGAATCGTGATGGCCAGGATCATCAACCCGGATAGGAAGAGTTCGTCATCGAGCCGGAATCCGCCTCGCCGCGCCTCGACCTTGCCCAACTCCGCCCCCCGGGTCATGCGACCGCCTGCATTCGGTGGACAACCTGCTGTCGGCCGTAGTCCATCAGAATCTGCACGGCGCTCTCGGGCGACTTCAGCAATTGTTGACGAAGCCGGCCGAGCGGAACGCGATTCAGGACCAGATCGGTCAGCGGCCGCGACAGAGTCTGGTCCCCCAGGATGATGGCGCCCACCAGGCAGTTTTCTCCGACGGCCAGCCGGATGCGGCTGGTCTTACTTTGGCTGAGCACGGCGAACGCGTCCATGCCATCGCGCCAGATCTCGCTGTCGCCGTGCACAATCGACACCAAGTCGGCGTCCTCGCCGCCCTGCCCGACGTGGCCGACGATCGTCACGATGAGGCCGCCGACGCGGGTGACATTGAAGGGGATGCCGCGCAGGTAGGGGCTGGGGCGCCCGGCCATGTTGCTGCCGGCCGCCCGGCCTTGCTCTTCCGCCATCCACCACAGCGACTCGAGGCTGTGCTTGCCGCTGGCCGGGTCGAAGACCTGGGCGGCATCCCCGGCCGCGTAGACGTCGGCGGCGCTGGTGCGCAGGTATTCGTCGGTCAGGATCCCGCGATCCATGTTCAGGCTGCCGGCGCGGGCCAAGTCCAAGCGCGGGCGGATGCCGATGGCGAAGCCCACGATCTGGCAGGCGATCGACTCTCCCCGCTCCGTGAGGACACCCTTGACCCGCCCGTGCTGGCCGAGGACTCGTACCACATGGGTGTGGTAGTGCAGGTGGAGGCCATGGCGGATCAACCCCTGCTCGACCATGCGTGACTCGTCCGGGTCGAGGACCTGGCTCCAGAAACGATCCTTGCGCATGAAGTAATGAGTTTCCACGCCGCGCGCCGCCAGGCCTTCGGCAATCTCGATGGCAGTGATCCCCCCACCGACGACGACGGCCCGCCGGGCGCGCTTGGCCAGCGAAAGGATGCGGTTCGCATCATCCAGTCGATCGAAGGTGACGACGCCTTGAAGTTGAGTCCCGGGGATGTCGGGGAGGACGGCCGGGGCGCCCGTCGCCAGGAGCAGGGCGTCATAGGCCAGCGTCCGGCCATCGGAAAGCGTCAGGATGTGGCCGACCGGGTCCACGGCGACGGCACGTCCGTGAAGGAAGGCTGCCTTCAGGCCGCGCAGTTCGGATTTCGCCCACGGGAACAACTGGGACTGCGGGATGTCGTCGGCCAGGTAGTAGGCCAGCCCGGGCCTGGAGTACGGCAGGTGCCGTTCATCGGTGACGAGGGTCAGCTGGGCGCGGGGATCGGCGGCGCGGATCGTCTTGGCGGCCGAAAGTCCGGCGATACCGGCCCCGACGATCACATGGCGCTGCGGACGAGAGTCTGACGGCAAGCCCACCCTCCCCTCAGTCGAAAATCGGGCTGGGTTCGAGGGACAACACTCCGCGCGGGCAGCGCGCCACACACTGGCCGCAGGCCAGACAGTGGCTGTGCGTGATCGGCGTGCCATTCCGAACGAGACGGCGCACATCAACTCCCATCGGGCAGCTGTAGGAGCAGACCCCGCACTGGACGCAGCGCATGGGCTCGGTATGGATGATCGCCGTGGCGAGCGCCCGACGGCGTCGAACTTCCTGTTCGAAGAGTTGTCCCAGCATGATAAGGCCCC
>JALHUE010000454.1 GCA_022866145.1 Anaerolineales bacterium
GACAAGGCCATCCAGAGTGGCGAATCCGGCCCTCAGGCGTTCGTCCCCTGCCGGTTGGATCGATGGCCTCCGCGACGGATGCGCCTCTCAGCCGATTCTCGAGGCCCGAAGCTCGGGGCTTTTGCCCGAGGCGTCCATCTGCGGGTCCAACACTCTGCTGAGGAGGCACACTTACGGAGCGATGGCGGTGGGAGACCTGTTTGGGCTCGGGGCTCCGGACACGGCTACCCAGACGGCGAGTGTACGTGCGCACGATCCGAGGGCCTGCTTCGTCGGCCCTGATCCAGGCGCCGGAGCTGGCATCAACCGCAGACCGGGCAGAGGCCGTGCGTTGCCGGCGCGGGATTATCCGGGGAGGCTGCCCACCCAGCGCAAACCGCTTGTCCAGGGAAGCCCTTCCGGCCACTGGCTCAGAGCGGATCAAGGGCCCCAGGCCTGGAGCGTCTCGACGACCTTACCCAGGAAGGCGTCTGCCACCGCACCGTCGAGGATGCGATGATCGAAGGTCAGCGTCAGATAGACCATGGGCCGGATAGCGATGCTGTCGGTGACGGCGCCCGAAGCCTCCCGGGTCTCGACGGCCACGACCCGTTTCTGTAGCGCCCCCACGCCCAAGATGCCGGCCTGCGGCTGGTTGATGATCGGGGTAGCGAACAGCGATCCGCTCACCCCGTGGTTGGTGATCGTGAACGTTCCTCCCTGGACTTCTTCAGGCTGCAGCTTTCGGCTGCGGGCGCGCCCCGCCAGGTCGCCCAAAGCCTGTGCCAGCCCGAGCAGGGACTTCTGCCCGGCATCTTTGATGACCGGCACGATCAGTCCTTGCTCGCCGAGCGAGACGGCAATCCCCAGATGGATCTGGCGGTGCAGCCGGATGCCCGGCTCGGTCCAGGAGGCGTTGACCATCGGAACGGCCCTCAGCGCCGAGACGCAGGCGGCGGCGAAATAGGCCGTGAACGTCAGGTTGACCCCTTCCCGGGCGAAGGCCTGGTGGTGGGCCTGGCGGTGGGCGACAACCCGGCGCATGTCGGCTTCCATGACCGTCGTCACGTGGGGGCTGGTCGCCTTTGAGCGCAGCATATGGTCGGCGATCGCCCGCCGCACCAGATCCAGCGGAATCACATCACCGGCGGTATGGCTGGGGGGGCTGGAGGCTACGGCCTCCCCGCCACCAAAGACCTCTTCCGTCGGCCGGAACAGCTCGCCCAGTGCCGGGGTCTCCCAGGGCGCCGCCGGGCGGGCATTCAGGTGGGCGAGCACGTCCTTCTTGGTGATCCGCCCCGATGCCCCCGTGCCCCGGATCTGCCGCAGGTCGAGGTTGTGCTCGCTCGCCATGCGGGCCACGACGGGCGAGATAAAGCCAAGCTCCGCCGCCTCGCCTGCTGCCGCTCTCGGGCTCGAGGCCCCACGGGTTGGCTCGGTGGCAGCTGCCGCGACAGCCGTCTCGGCCGGAGTCTCGGGTTCGGGAATTGTCTCGCCTGGCTGACCGATGACCGCCAAGAGCGTACCGGCCCGGACCGTCGTGCCTTCGGCCACGTACAGCTTGAGAACGCAGCCGCCAGCCGGGGCGGGGATCTCGGTGTCAACCTTGTCGGTGTTGACTTCAAGCAGGGCCTCGAATTCCTCGACGGTCTCGCCCTCGTTCTTCAGCCAACGCGTCACCGTCCCTTCGACAACCGACTCGCCGAGTTGCGGCATGATCACATTGGTCGGCATGCGTTACCTCTCCGCCGCTCCCCCTTCCAGGGGGAGGGCTGGGATGGGGGTGGGTCACGTCTTGGAGCCGCGCGCCCCCCATCTCTCCTCCCCCCTGCGGGGGGAGGAATCAGTACGCCGCCAGCTCGCGCAGGGCGGCGGCGATCTTGGCCGGATCCGGCATGAACCAATCCTGCATCGGATGGCTGAACGGCACGCCAGGGACATCCGGCGCTGCCAGGCGCCGCACCGGCGCATCGAGATCCGTGAAGGCTTCCTCTGCCAGGATAGCGGCGATCTCGGCACCGTATCCGCCTGTCAGGTTGTCCTCGTGCACGATGAGCGCCTTGCCGGTCTTGCGAACCGAGGCCAGGATGGCCGGGCGGTCTACCGGCGCCAGTGTGCGCAGATCCACCACCTCGACCTCGATCCCCTCGGCGGCCACCGCCGCCGCGGCCTGCAGGGCATAGTAGTGCATCATACCGTAGGCGAACAGGCTGACGTCCCGGCCGGGCCGTGAAACGCGGGCCGGACCGATCGGAACCAGGATCTCTTCGCCTTCGGCCACCTCGCCCTTGATCAGGCGGTAGCCCTTCTTGGGTTCAAGGAACAGGACCGGGTTCGGGTCGCGGACTGCCGATTTCAACAACCCCTTGGCGTCGTGGGGGTTGGACGGGACCACCACTTTCAGGCCCGGGACATGGGCGTAGAAGGCCTCGATCGATTGGGAATGGTACAGGCCTCCGCCGATCCCTCCGCCATAGGGCGCCCGGATGACCATCGGTGCCGTCCATTCGCCATTGGAACGGTAGCACAGGCGAGCGGCTTCACTGACGATCTGGTTGAACGCCGGGTGAATGAAGTCGGCGAACTGGATCTCGCAGATCGGCCGCATACCGTACAGCGCCGCCCCGATGCCGACCCCGATGATCGAGAGCTCGGCCAGCGGCGAGTCGATCACTCGATCCGGCCCGTACTTGTCGAAGAGGCCCAGCGTCGCCCGGAACACGCCGCCGCGCGCCCCGACGTCCTCGCCGACGATGAACACTCGCTCATCGCGCGCCAGCTCCTCGTCCATGGCCTGGCGCAGGGCCTCGATCAGCGTCATCTCAGCCATGGCGGACATCCTCGACAAAGACCGGAAAGGCTGCGTCGGCCGCCGGCGGGTACGGCGCCTCCAGGGCGAACTGGACGGCATTCTCCACGGACTCTTTGGCCTGCGCCTCCAAGGCTTCGGCCGCTGCGACAGTGAGCAGCTTGCGCTGGGCCAGCCGGTCGTGGAACATCCGCAGCGGATCCTCCGACTTCATCGCCTCGACTTCCTCTCGCGTGCGGTACGAACGATCATCGTCATCGGACGAATGCGGCGTCAGCCGGTGGACGCGCGCCTCCAGCAGGGTCGGCCCCTCCCCCCGGCGGGCACGGTCCGCGGCCTGATCCATGGCCGTATGCATGGCGATCGGATCCAGCCCATCGATCGAGGCCCCCGGCAGTCCGAGCCCAGCCGCCTTGTCGGCGGCGCTGGCCACCGCCATCTGTTTGTCCTGCCGGACCGAGATGGCATACACGTTGTTCTCGACCAGGAAGATCACGGGCAGCTTGTGCACCGCCGCCCAGTTCACGGCCTCGTACCACTCCCCCTGGGCGGTCGAGCCCTCCCCGATCGTGGTCAGAACCACCTGGTCCTTGCCGCTGAGCTTGATGGCCAGACCGATGCCGGAGGCGTGACAGGCCTGGGTGGCGACGGGCGAAGAGTGCGAGACGACATTGGCCGAGCGCAGGCTCCAATGGCTGGGCATCTGGCGGGCGCCGGAGGTCGGCTCGCCGGCCTTGCCCATCAGGCTGAGCATGAAGTCCCGGGGCGTCATCCCGAGGGCGAGCATCAGCGCCAGGTCGCGGTAGTAGGGCGCCACCCAATCATGCCCGCGACGTAGGGCAAAGGCGGCGCCGACCTGCGCCGCCTCCTGACCGATCCCTGAGATATGAAAGGCGATCTTGCCCTGGCGGTGAAGCACCCAGGCGCGTTCGTCCAGCCGGCGCGCCAGCAGCATGACCCGGTACATATCGAGCAGAACGTCGTTGGGCAAGGTCATCCGAGGACCTCTCTGTCGATCCGTCTGGGGCGTCGCAAACAGCGTCCCGGACCGCCTGCCGAGTTGAGCGGGGAACCGGACCCATCTTATCCGACTCGGCCAAGAAGTTCAAGGCAACAGGCGCTGACAGGCCACTGTCAGGCAGAGTTCGGGAAACCCACGCCACCTTGCAGTAGCCTTGCGGCTAGGTTGCGGAACAAGCCAGCTCGCCTGCCCGATGCGGAAAGCGATTCCGCACAGCCAGGAGGTCAACATGGA
>JALHUE010000455.1 GCA_022866145.1 Anaerolineales bacterium
GCGGCGATGTACGACCGGCCATCGGCATCGGCCATATGGGTGTAGTAGAGCCAGATTGTCCGGCCGGGCTGCAACGGATCACTGGGCAGGCGCTGGATCACGGCCGAGCGCCACTGTGGCAGTCGGGTGAGATAGCCATCGTACGCCGCCACCACCGGTGTTTGCCCCAGCCCATCCGGGCCGGTGGGGCCGAAGATGTCCAGCCCCTGGTGTGAGTGACCAGGACGGAAGGAGTCGCCCCACACAAAGCCGATCAGCCCGTCGGTCGGCATCACAAAGGGCGCCTGGCCGCAGCGCTCAGCCGCCCGAACAGTCCAGGCAGCATGTGCCTGGGGATCGCTCCAGAACTGGCGCAACTGACGGATGCGCCCGCCGGCCGGCGCCGACTTCAACCCCAGGTACAGGCCGGCACTGGCCAGAGCCACGACGGCCACCGCACCCAGGGTGATCGACCTGCGGGCGGAAAGCCCCCGGCCAGACAGCTTCAGGGTTCTACTCAATCCACCCGCCTCATGCGTCAAGACACAGCCAGTGCGGCGGGCCGCCTCACGCCGGCAGAGACATCTCGTGGTGCTCGGCGAAACAGATGGTCACCTGGCCGGGTGCCAGGGCCATCAGGGCTCGTCCGGCGGCCTGCCCCTGGGGAGATTCCATCGCCTCCATCAGGGCCTTGGCGCTGTCGAAGTAGAATTCGTGCACCAGGTGAGGCGCGGCTTCGCCCGCGGCGACGCCGGTGACCCGACCCACCGCCACGCGGCGCAGGCCGGGCATCCGCTCAACCACAGTGACGAATTGTTCGCTCCAGCGACGGTCAAACTCGACCACATCCTCGGGTCGACTGAACAACAGCACCAGCTTATGCAAGTTGCCTCCTCCCCCCGCGAGTACTAGTCCTGAGGCTCAGGTCTAATCCTTGGGTGCTATTGCCCGGTCACTATCCCTTCCTATATGGTAGGAGTGTAATCATTCGCCGCCCTACTGGGGGTCTTCATGCAGTTGGTCGCCCCACGTGGCCAGGGCCTTGTCGAATACGCCATGGTCATCTTGCTTGTCGGCATTGCCGTCATTATCACCTTGTCCATCTTCGGCACCGGCGTGGGGAACATGTTCAGCCAGATCGTCACGGGGATTTAGGAGCGACTCGGCTGGGTTCCCCTGTATGCCCCGAACCTGGATGCCGGGACTTCCGGCGCTTGACCGCGTTCTCCTCCGGTCCACTCCTGCAATCCTCGTCACTCGGAACAACTACCTGGCGCTTGGGGCTGAGCTGTCCTCAGCCGCCGCATCGCCGGCGCTCCGCACGGTCGCCTTCATTCGCCGCGCCAGTTCGCGGCGTGAGAGCAGCACCCTGCGGCCGCAGCCCAGGCATTTGATGCCAATATCTGCGCCTAGGCGCACAACCACCCACTCCGTGCTTCCACACGGGTGCGGCTTGCGCAGTCGCACGACGTCTTGCATCTTCAGATCGGGCAGCATGATCTGGGAGAATGATTATAGCATCGCTGGGTTGGTATAATTCTCCGCATGCTTGGACTGACCGTCGGCGCCCTGCTCTCACGCGTCTTGATCCTGGTCGTGGCCTTCACCGTCCATGAGTTCGCCCACGCCTGGTCGGCCAATGAACTCGGCGACGACACGCCGCGTTTGAACGGACGCCTGACGCTCAATCCGCTGGCGCATCTGGATGTGGTCGGCTCGATGCTGCTTCTACTGACCGGCTTCGGTTGGGCGAAGCCGGTGCCGATCAACCCGTACGCCCTGCAGCGCCGGATGCGGGCCGGCGTGATGCTGGTCGCTGGCGCTGGTCCATTCTCCAACCTGATCCTCGCCATCCTGGCCGCCATCGCGCTGCGCCTCGGGATCTCGCAGCCCCTCGTCAGCCAGTTTCTGCTGCAGTTCATCTTCATCAACCTGGTGCTGCTCTTCTTCAATATGATCCCTCTCTTCCCGCTGGATGGCGAGAAGGTTCTGGCCTACCTACTGCCCCCTCCGGGGCAGGATGCCATGGCCCGCATCCGTCCCTACGGCCCGATGATCCTGATGGGGATGATTGTGGTCGGTTCGCTGGGGGCGATCGACATCATCGGGGCGCTGGTGACCGGGCCGGCGATGTTCATGCTCTCGCAACTGGTTTGATGGACAGGGCCTCCTACCGCGCCCGCCAATTCCTGCGCGCCGTGATGGCCCGCCCTCGGCCCGAAGACCTAGCAAGCGCCGGCGCCATCCTGGGCCCGGAGTTGTACGACCTCTTCCTCCGCCTGCCGCCCCCGGATCAAGCCCATGCCTTGCAGGTGTACCGCAGCTTGCAGCGACAGGGCCACCGCCATCCCGATGTGCTGGCGGCCGGCTTGCTGCACGATGTCGGCAAGAGTCCGCTGCCGCTCCGACATCTTGATCGGGTCGCCGTCGTTCTAGGTCAAGCCTTCCTCCCCGGGCGGGCGCGCGCCTGGCAAGCAGGCGATCCTGCCGGCTGGCGGCGCGGCTTCGTCGTGGCTTGCCACCATCCGGAGTGGGGCGCGACAATGGTGGCCCAGGCCGGCGGCTCCGAGCGGCTGGTGGCTTTGGTCCGGAACCACCAGACCGGAACCGGCAGCGATCCCTCTCTGGCTGCGCTGCAGGCCGCCGATGGAGACAGCTGATGGACAAATCGATCGCCCTCGTCGGCCTCGATGTTACCGGGCAGTCGATCGGACTGGCCTTGCGCCAGGCCGGAGTCGATGCTCAGCGCGTCGGCCATGACAAGGACGGCGCAACTGCCCGGCAAGCGCAGGAAGCCGGCGCCGTTGACCGCCTCGAGGCTTCGCTCAAGTCGGCAGCTTCCCAGGCCCCGCTGGCCGTGGTCTCGGTCCCGGCCTGGAGGCTGGCCTCAACCCTGGAAGAACTGGCGGCCGCCCTGCCGGCCGATGCCGTTGTGCTCGACGCCTCTCCCCTGAAACAGCCCGCCCTGCAGGCTCTGCCGCAGCTGCGTTCCGCCGGCATCCACTACATTGGATTGACCCCGGCGGTCAACGGGGATCGGTTGCAGGCCGGCGAATTCGGCCACCCTACCGCCAGCGCCGACCGTTTTCGTGGCGGCGTGTTGGGGGTGATCTTGCCCCCTGGCACCCCCCAGGAAGCGCTCGACCTGGCGCTTCAGATGGCCGCCCTTCTGCAGGCTACACCGTACTTCCTGGAGGCAGGGGAAGCCGACGCCTGCGCCGTCCTCAGCGATGAGCTCCCGTCCCTGCTCTCGACCGCCTTGATGCATGCCAGCCTGTCTGAAACCGCATGGCGCGAAGTGCGGCGTACGGCCGGCCCTCCCTTTGTGGACATGGTCTCGCTCGGCCTGGCGCGTCCTTCGGAGGAGATCGCGCACGTGGCCCTCGCCGCCCGGACCTCCACCCTGGAGAAGTTGGATCACCTGATGCTCTCCCTGCAGGAGATCCGCCGCTTGGTCGAGGCCGGCGACGAGCCGGGTTTGCAGCGCATCGTGAAGGAAGCCGATACCGCCCTGCGCCAATTGCTGCAGGCCCGCATCCGTTCAGACTGGGCCGCCGAAGAGGTCGGTCAGCCGGTCGCCCCGGCGCGCGAAGCTCCATTCGCCCGGCTGTTCGGCTTCCGACGTCCAAGCCCTCGGGCCTGAGCGCCCACCCCCCATCGAGTCAGGCCGCCCGATGTCCCTGGCCCGCCTGTTTTCCGAGCCACGCTTCTGGCAGGAGGCGTCGAGCATGCCGGTCACCCGTGCGGTCAGCTGGCGCCTGAGCCGGCTGCGTCCCTTCGCCGGGCGGACGGTGGTCTTCGGCCATCTGCTGGTTTGGAATTCGCTGGTCGTTGCGGAGGCCCTGTGGCGCGGCGGAGCCCGGCTGGTGTTCAGCGATGCCCACGCCAGCCCGGCGACGCAGCCGTTGACCCATCACCTGCGCGAGCTGGGGATTCGAGTCTGGCCGGTGGCCGAGGCGGTGCGGCGCGGCGATCTCTACCTCGACGTGGGCGCCGTGCTGGGGCGTCTGCGCGCCCCGGCCGCCGCCGCCGAGGTCACGCGTACCGGCGTGCTGCACTACCGGTCGATCCCGTCCCCGGTAGTGAGCGCCGACGATTGTCGCGCCAAGTTGATTGAAGGCTTCTTCGGTACCGGCGACTCTTTTCTGCGCGCCTGGCAGCTGTTCCGTCCAGGCGAGCCCGTGGCCGGCAGGCGGTTGGTCTTGTTCGGCTACGGCAGGATCGGGCGGGGTGTGGCGCTCCGCACCCGCCGCGCCGGCATGCAGGTGTCCGTGGTGGACATCCGCCCCTCGGCCTGCCGCCGGGCGGCGGCGGAGGGCTTCGCCTGCATGGCGGTCTCCGAGGATCGGCGCCTGCGGCGGGCTCTGGCGCAGGCGCAGGTCGTCGTGGCCGTCACCGGCCAGCCCGGTGCTCTCGGGCGTATGCTTCCCCCGGCCTGGCTGCGCGCCGGCGGCCCGACCCTGGTCAACCTGGGCGCCGAAGACGAATTCGGACCGGAATTCGCGGAGGAGGAGATCCTGGGCGGCCGCGCCGTGCCGCTCAACTTCCATCTCGAACAGCCTACCCTCAACCGCTACGTCGACCCGCCGCTGGCGGCACACCTGTTGGCGTTGGAGGCCGTTGTCACCCAGCCCGGCCCGGCGGGTGTTCGTGCGTTGCCGCCAGCGATGGACGACTGGATCCTGCGCACCTGGCGCGCCGCCTGGCCAGGGGAGGATTTGGGCGGCATCGCGGGCCAGCTCGGTCTTTCCTGAGGCGTGGTTTTTGGCCTCAGCCGCTTCGGCGCCTATAATCCACCCGTGTCGAGGTACTTCTGCTACATCCTTTGCTGCCAGGACGGCAGCTTCTACACCGGATGGACGACGGACCCCCATCGTCGCCTGAAGGAGCATGCCGCTGGCCGCGGCGCTCGCTACACCCGCGCCCGGCTGCCGGTCGTCCTGGCCTATGTCGAAGCGCAGCCCGATCGCCCGGCGGCCATGAAGCGCGAGCGCGCTCTGAAGTGCCTCTCGCGCGATCGCAAACGCAGGCTGATCGGGTTCGAGGCCGCCCCGGAGGAAGATAAAGCCCATGCCTGAGCCAACCGCACTCCAGGCCGTTGCCCAAGAACTGGACAGCCTGCGCCAATCCGGGCTGTTCACCCACATCCGGACCTTGACCTCACCCCAGGGCGCCTGGGTCGTCGTCGACGGGCGACAGGTGCTCAACTTCTGCTCCAATAACTACCTGGGGCTGGCCAACCATCCTCACCTGGTGGAGGCGGCCAAGGCTGCCATCGACGAATTCGGAGTCGGGCCGGCCGCCGTCCGGACCATCGCCGGCACCATGGGCCTGCATCTCGAGTTGGAACGGCGGCTGGCCGCCTTCAAGGGCGTCGAAGCGGCCATCACCTTTCAATCCGGCTTCAACGCCAACCTGGGCACCATCCCCGGCCTGGTCGGGCGCGAAGACGTCATCTTCTCGGACGAGCTCAACCACGCCAGTATCATCGATGGCTGCCGGCTGTCCGGCGCCAGCGTCGTCCGCTACGCCCACGTCGATCCGCCCGACCTGCGGCGAGTGATCGTCGAGAACGGGAGCCAGCCCCACGGGCGGCGGCTGATCATCACCGACGGCGTGTTCAGCATGGACGGCGACGTTGCGCCGCTGGAAGCGATCTACCAGATCGCCCATGAGTTGGACTGCCTGCTGATGGTGGATGATGCCCACGGCGAGGGGGTGCTCGGGCGAGGCGGGCGCGGCATCGTCGACCACTTCGGGTTGCACGGCAAGGTCGATGTCGAGGTCGGTACGCTGTCCAAGGCCTTCGGCGTGGTCGGCGGCCTGGTGGCCGGCCGCCAGGTGATCATCGACTGGCTGCGCCAGCGCGCCCGCCCCTTCCTGTTCTCCTCCGCCATGACCGTTCCCGACGTAGCGGCCTGCCTGGCGGCGATCGACGTCCTCGAAGAATCAACCGAACTGACGCAGCGTCTTTGGGAGAACACCGAATACTTCAAACGCGAGATGCAGGGCCTGGGGTTCGACACCGGCAAGAGCACTACCCCGATCACGCCGATCATGCTGGGGGATGCACCCCTGGCCCAGCAGTTCAGCCGGCGGCTGTTCGAGAACGGCGTATTCGCCATGGCCATCGGCTTCCCGACCGTCCCCCGCGGCAAGGCGCGCATCCGGGTGATGATCTCAGCCGCGCACACCCGGGCCGACCTGGATCAAGGCCTGGCGGCCTTCGAAACCGTCGGACGCGACTTGAGCGTGATCTAGGGCCAGGCCGCCAGCCTGCAGGCCTCGCCCGAGGCGGCCGGGATTCCGCAGCAGATCCGCTCCATAGCCCACCCGGCGAAGCGGCGAATTCCCGTCGTCGGCCCGGGGCGCGGCCGATCCCGGCGCCGCACCGCCGCGCAACCAGGGTGAAAGTCGTGGTGCCCGTGCTGATGCACGGGCACCTCTTCGACCCGACTTGAAGGAGGAGTGAGGAGAATTCCGGCGTCAAGCCGCTCAGACGAAGGGATCGAAACCCGGGAGCGTCCCCGCCCAGCAGCACGTCGGCCGGTCGAGAGCGTTGCACTTCAGGCCGAGAGTGCAGCGGTGGCCGAGCACTCGCGCCGGCTGATCCGGCAGGATTTCCGACGGATAGACCACTTGCGCCTCCAGGACCACCTGCTCCTGAACCCGGTCGCAGAATTCACGCTGGACAGGCCGCCACTCGACCCAGGGCATCTCGCCCTCCTTCGCCAGAGCCGTCCTCGACTGCCACCACTGTAGCGGGCTGTTCCGAGGCGCC
>JALHUE010000456.1 GCA_022866145.1 Anaerolineales bacterium
GAGTTCGATCATCTGGCGGAGCAGCTGAAACCGATCCTCGATCCCGACCTGGTGCTCGTCGTCGAGCATCAGGGCGAACCGGTGGCATTCGGGCTGACCCTGCCGGATCTGAATGAGCCGCTGCGCAAAGCCTACCCGAGGCCCGGTACGCCCGAGTGGGCAACGCTGGCCAAACTAGCCTGGCATTGGAAAGTGCGGGGCAGATTGAAATGGTTGCGGGTGCTGGCGTTGGGTGTGATGCCGGAGTTCCGCGGCCAGGGGGTGGATGCGCTGCTTTACCTGCAGACCGCGCGCAACGCCTTCCCCAAGGGGTATCAATTCGCCGAGATGAGCTGGATCCTGGAATCGAACGACATGATGAACCGGGCGATCCGGCTGCTCGACGGAGAGGTCTACAAGACATACCGGGTGTACGAGAAACGTCTGTGACCGTTCTCGCACCCTCCCGGTACCCTGACTGACGTTGGAAACTAGCCCGGGAGGGGGCCGGCCCGAAGGGGCCGCGCCCACTCCCAACCCTGCCGCCCGGCCCTAGCACCGGCGGTTGCCCAGGATCTGCTCCTTGCTGCATCCCCTCCCCATCGAACTTGTGCGTGCCTCCTGGAGAGACCTGCGGGCCGTCTCGGCGCTCGAGGAGGCGTGTTTCGGTTCCGACGCCTGGCCATGGATCGACGTCCTGGCCGCTTTGTCGTTGCCCGATGCGGTGCGCCTCAAGGCTCAAACGGATGCCAGGCTCGTAGGCTTCGTTTTCGGCGAGCGCCGCGACCGGCGCCGGGTGGGCTGGATCTCTTCTCTGGCGGTCGACCCGGCGTTCCAGCGCCAGGGAACCGGCCGGGAGCTGCTGCGGCGCTGTGAGCGCCAGCTGGCGACGGCCAGCCTGCGCCTGGCGCTGCGCCGAACGAATGAGCCCGCCCTAGCCTTGTACCTCAGCGAGGGTTACCGGCAGATCGAGGTCTGGCCAGGCTACTACCGAGATGGGGAGGACGGCCTGGTCATGGGCAAGCCCGGGCCGGCGGGCTGAACCTCAGCCTCTGCTCTCTGCAAGACCCGCCCTGTCTGATACAATCCCACCCCTGACGGGCGTTGTACCCTTCGCCCCGGGCGCCTGGCGGCGCCCAATCCTTGCAAGAAAGGGCTTGATCCCCATGAGAGTACTGTTGCTGAAGGACGTCTACAAACTCGGCCGCGCCGGCGATATAAAGAAGGTGGCCGACGGCTTCGGCCGCAACTTCCTGGTGCCCCAGGGTCTAGCCATGATGGCCACCCCGGGGGCGATCAAGCAGGCCGATCGCATCCGCCGCGTGGCTTCCGTGGAGCGAACGCGTCTGAACCAGGAATTGGGGGCCGTCGCCGAGCGGTTGAACGGTCTGCAAGTGGTCTTCGCCACCAAGGCCGGGGAGACCGGCAAGCTGTACGGGTCCATCACCCACCAGATGATCGCCGAGGCGATTGAGAAGGCGACCGGGGTACAGGTGGAGCGGCGCCAGATCGACTGCCAGCCAGTGAAGACGCTGGGGGTTCACAAGGCCCGGATTCGCTTGACGGTTGACCTGATTCCCGAGGTGCAGGTGGTCGTGCATCGCGAGGGCGAGCCGCCCGAGTCGGCTTTCGAGCAGCGACCGGTGGTGGTTGCCGTGGTCGAGGCCGCCGACGACCTGGTCGACGACGAGGCCGGGCAGGATGAACTGGCGGTTTCCGAGATCGAGTCGGAACCGGAAGACTGACCCAGGGCGTGAACTCAGACGGCCAGTTCGGCCTGCGCACGGAGCCCGGTCCGAACGTAGATGGATGACCTGGGGCACACGTTGCGCGATGCGCGTGAGCGCCTCGGCCTCACCCTCGAGGAAGTCGAGCGCGGCACCCGCATCCGCACCCATCACCTTGAAGCCATGGAACGCGGGGATTGGGATTCCCTTCCCTCGCCGGTGCAGGCTCGGGGTTTCCTGCGCAACTACGCTGACTTTATTGGCCTCGATCCGGGCGCGATCCTGCTGCGTTATGCCGATCTGATCCAGGCCCGACGGCCGTCCCCGCCCACAGCAACTCCGCCCCGGACGGCCCGCCCGGAGAGTGCGGGTGAGGTTCGTGTGCGGCGGCCTCGCCTGATCTCCTCCGACATCGTCATCGCCTCGGCGATCTCGTTGGCGCTGCTGGTGCTGCTGCTGTGGGGAGCCTCGTGGGTGATGGCCAGCCTGCGCCAGCAGACCCTGGAGGATGCCGGCGAAACGCCGCCGGAGGTACCGGCGGCTGAGTTGTCCACGGCTGAGGCCGATACCCCCACGCCTGGTCTGCCGGGTGGGCTTGTGCTCGAGGAGGTGACGGCCGTGCCTTCGATCACGCCGACGCTTCCCATTGGCCCCATTGGCGCCCTCGGCCTGCGGTTGGCCGTAGAGAAGGACGCCTTCCTGCTGGTGCTCGTTGATGGCCGGGAGCAGATGCGGCAGCGCGCCCGCCCGGGAGAGGTCTTCGACTTCCAGGGGCAATCGCTGATCGAGGTTCTGACCGGGAATGGAGGCGGCGTGCGGGCAATCTTCAACGGCAACGACCTGGGTTTGATGGGCGTGTTCGACGAGGCCGTAGTGCGTCTGTACTCTCAGGAGGGCGTGCTCACCCCGACCCCGACCGTGACCCGGACCCCTGCCGGGGGCACGGCGACCGCCACCCCGCGTCCGCCAACCCCTAGCCCTCCCACCGCTGGATAAGCGTGAGGGAAGCGGGGCAGATACCCGCAGCCGGCGGACTTCCAGACCGGTCTGGCAATGACCGGCGGAGCTCCCACACGGCTGAGATCAAGCGACCCGCCTGGCGTGGTCTCTCCGCCCGTGCGGGGCGATTGGGGCGGGACTGTATCGTGATCGCCAGCCTTGCCGCCTGCGTTCCTTTGCGCCCAGCACCGACTCCAACCCCGCCTGTGCCTACCCGTCCGAGCGAGACCCAGCCGCCAGCTGCCACCTCAACGCCGATGGCGCCGCCCGCAACCGCTACGCTGGAACCCCAGCCTGCGCAACCGGGGCCCTGTCCGATCGAAGAGTCGGGCGGACTGATCACCGAGATGCAGCGGATCAGTGGCGAGATGCCGGGTCCGGATTCTGAGGGCATGCAGGTCCCGACCCTCGACCAGATGCTGGCCTGGTCGGGCCTGGTGGACGCCGTCAGCCGAAGCGATCTCGATACAGCCTGTCGGTCCTTGGCTGAGAAGGGCTTCCCTTACCAGGTCGTGGTCTTCACAGACCTGCCCCATGAATCGGAGCGGGTGATTCTCCTCCGCGAGATCGTGCCCATCACAACCGGCTGGGGCACCTACGTCTTTCGCCCAGGCTCAGAGCGTGACTTGCTGATCGAGGTGCCTCACCCTCTCGCCGACAGCCGAACCCGCACGCAGGGGGTCGTGCTGTTCCGCAGCCTGTCGGCGCGGGCCCTCTTGATGGCCGGCGCCCACCGCTGTGCCAACGCCAGCTACGCCACCTGCGGCGGGACAACGATTGCCTGCGGCCAGGTGGAGCCGTATCGCGAGTCGGATGTGGCCCACGCCACCCGGACGATGTTCCAGGCTGCTCACCAAGCCCTGGCGCCCTGCAGCGGGAGCAGCCTGGCAATCCAGCTGCACGGCAACAGCCTGAGCACCTGCCCGGACCTTTTCATCAGCAACGGCTCAACCCGGCCGGGGGAGTTTAGCCAGGCGCTGTATCAGCGGGCGCGCGAAACCTGCCCGGACTTTGCAGTGGATCTGGCGGACGGAGCGGCTGGCGAATGTGGCTTCTACGGCGACGGCGCCCAGGCGAGCTATCACTTTGCCTGCGGTATGGGTTGGGACACGAATGCCTGCCCGGACGCCGTCCGACGACCCGAGGGGCCGGAGCGTTACCTGTCGCTGGAGCAGTCGTGGGAGCTCAGGCAGGACTACGCCTGCCTGGTGGAAGCCTTGGAGCAGACCCTGCAGTGACCGCGTTGCCATTGTCCCGCTCAGTACGATTCCTGCGGTTAATGGCCGCCACCCCCAGCCATCGCCGGCGCCCAAGCCAATCGGGCTTGGCCGCTGGGCCCAGCCGCCCGTTCAGGGGCTGCGGAACTCGGTCAGGCCCATCCAGGATAATGGAATGAGGCCGCGCTACCATCTGGTCTCGCTTGGCTGCGCCAAGAACACCGTCGACTCGCAGTCGATGGCCCAGTTGCTGGAGCGCGACGGATTCCGCAACACACCCACACCCGAAGATGCCGACGTCTTGCTGGTGAACACCTGCGGCTTCATCGGCCCGGCGCGTGAGGAGTCGCTCGCCGCCCTGCGGCAGCTGGCGGCCGCCAAGCGCCCGGGCCAGCTGCTGATTGCAGCCGGATGCCTGACCCAGCGCTACGGGGCCGAAATCGCCCAACAGGTGCCGGGACTGGACGGCCTGCTGGGAACCCGGCGCTGGCTGGACATCGTCGATGTCGTTCACCAGGCGCGTCGCAACCGGCAGCCGGTCTACGATCTCCCGCAGGCGCCAACGGTCGCCATGGACAGCCCGGGCATCTCCCGCACCGCAGTCCAGGGCGCCAGCGCCTATTTGAAGATCGCCGATGGCTGCCGCCGGCCGTGTGCCTTCTGCGCTATTCCTTTGATCAAGGGGACCGCCGTCAGTCGGCCCAAGGCCGCCATCCTGTCCGAGGCGCACGCCCTGCAAGAGCAGGGTGTGCAGGAGATCGTGCTGATCGCCCAGGACACGACCGACTACGGGCACGACCTGGGGCTGCGGGATGGACTGGCGGACCTACTGGACGACCTTGCGCCTGCTGTGCCGCAGGTCCCGTGGATCCGCGTGCTCTACGCTTACCCGGGCTGCGTCACGGACCGGCTGATCGAGGTCATCGCCCGGCACCCGAATGTCGTGCCGTATCTGGACATGCCGCTGCAGCATGCCCACCCGCGCTTGCTGCGGGCGATGCGCCGGCCGGCCAACGTCGAGTGGGTGCACCGCACGCTCGAGAAGATGCGCCTGGCGATGCCGGAGCTGGTGCTGCGGACCACGTTCATTGTCGGCTATCCGGGGGAGACGGAGGCCGAATTCCAGGAGCTGCTCGACTTCGTCCAAGCCACGCGCTTCGATCGCCTGGGCGTGTTCACCTTCTCCTTCGAGCGCGGGACGGCCAGCGAGCCGCTGGGCGATCCTGTGCCGGAGGCGGTCAAGCAGGAGCGCCGGGATCGCCTGATGGTTGTGCAGCAAGCGATATCGCTCCAGAACAACCAGGCGCAAATCGGACGCAGGCTGCAAGTTCTGGTGGAGGGGCAGGGCGAGGGTCTATCGATTGGCCGATCGTATCGGGACGCGCCCGAGATCGACGGCATGGTCATCGTCGAGGGAAACCTGCCCGTCGGGTCGATGGCGCCCGTATTGATCCAGGGCGCGCTGGAGTACGACCTGACCGGGACCCCGAGCCTTCCCTAGGCTGTACTGTTTCGTAAAGGTGTGCACAATGATCGAGGGTCATGTGACGTATCCTTCCCGTTGGTCCAAACCCTCGATCATGAAAGGCTTCCCCTTGTGGATGGAAGACCTGGGGCGCAAGAACATAGTTCTGGAAGGCGTTGATTGCAGGATCCATGATGAAGCAGACGTCTATCGCAATGCCGTCGCCCAGACAAAGTACGATCCACTACCCCTCGGCGCACTAGCGACCACCCACAAGATCGATTTGCCTACGGCGGCGTGAGATACGTTTGACTAGCTTGACCCCTATGCTCAGATCACGGACGAGGCTTCCAGCATCTCAAAGCTCGAAGGACGGCTTGAGGGCCAAGCCAAAGATCCCATCACCTCAGGGCACAGCGTGGATGCCAGCATCGGCAGAGACTACTTCGCACGTACCGGTGGAGACGTGCTCTGCTTTGGCGCTGGAGGGTCTGCATTCGCAGCCCCGCTATACTTGAACAACATGGGAGACAAGGGCGACCGCCCCAAACGATCCTCTTTGGTCAACCGTTCTCAAGGACGTCTGGATCATGCCAAGGAAATGGCTCAAAGCTTGAAGTCAGATATCGAGAGCGAATACATACAGAATGCTGACCCGGCGGTCAACGACAAGATCATGTGGGACTTCCCACCGTACGGCGTCATCATCAATGCAACCGGCATGGGCAAGGGAACCCCGGGCTCGCCGATCACCCGGGAAGGGCAGGCAGCATCGCCTGGGGATTCAACTACCGCGGCGAGCCGGCCTTCATGCATCAGGCACTTGCCCAGGCCGAAAGCCGTGGAGTTGTGGTTGAAGATGGCTGGCTCTGTCTTGTGCCCGGCTGGACGCAGGTAGTCGCTCGGGTGCTGCACTTTGATCTCACCCCAGCTCTGTTCGGCGAATTGAAGAAGAGCCGCCGTGTCTGTTAGGAAGTAACTTGAAAGGCCGGTAGTGAATGCTCCTGACAGCAAGAGCAATCGCCAAGATGATTGACCTCTCATGTGTTCAGACAAGTTCCAACAAAGCCGACATAGATGCGATGGTGAATGCCGCCCTAAGGCATGGGTTCGGCCAAGTGTCGGTCCTGCAGTGTTTCATTCCCTACACAAGAGAGCTACTTAGAGGCAATCCCGAGATCCACGTGGTCGGGAATGTCAGCTTCCCCTCTGGCTCAGATTCCACCTCGCTCAAAGTAGTGCAAGCTAGAGAGATGATCGCCGCAGGCTGCGACGAAATCGATATGGTTATGAATATTGGCAACCTGCGCTCAGGCGATATTGCAGGTGTGGAAGACGACGTGCGGGCGGTCATTGACGCCGTACGTCCGATTCCCGTAAAAGTGATTATCGAGATCATGTACCTCACCCCGCAGGAAACGGAACAGGCATGCGGCATCTGCCTGCGAGCTGGAGCTGCCTTCGTCAAGACCGGCACCGGCTGGGCGAAGCGCAGTACGACCCCGGAGGATGTGCGTCTGGTCAAGTCAATTGTGGGGGACCGCATCAAGATCAAAGCTTCCGGCGGTATCCGCGACCTGGATACTCTGGTAGAAATGTACAAAGCCGGGGCGACACGCTTTGGAGTTAACCTGAGCAGTGGCCTAGACATCCTGCAGGAGTGTCTGTCGCTGGGAACCGGTATCGAGGTTTAGCCAGACCCACCTAGACCCATTGAGAGACTGATGGACAAACATATCCTCTCGTTTGATCTTGGAACTGGCGGCAATAAGGCGTCTCTCTATGGTGAGGAGGGCAACTGCCTGGCAAGTGCCTTCGTTCCCTATTCGACGCACTATCCGCATGTGGGGTGGCATGAACAACGCCCTGCAGACTGGTGGAACGCAGTCGTGGAAAGCACTCGAATGCTGCTTAACTCCAGCGGGATGGACAAGAAGAGCATCGTCGGCCTGGGGATCTCGGGTCACAGTTTGGGCGCAGTCCCCGTTGATGAAGGCGGCAACCCCTTGAGAGACGCGACCCCAATCTGGTCCGACATTCGTGCCCAAAAGGAAGTCGCGCGTTTCTTCGAGATCATCGATCCCGATGAATGGTACTTGACCACAGGGAATGGCTTCCCCGC
>JALHUE010000457.1 GCA_022866145.1 Anaerolineales bacterium
GCACACTTCGTGTGCTATCCTTACGTTTGTAGACTGAAAGGGACCCGGCCAATGCACCATCTGGACGCAGAGGCACTAGCCTCCCTCCCCCTCTTTGAGGGTATGACCCGCGAGCAGATCGAGCACGTAGCTCGGCTTGGCGAGGTCAGGATGTTCTCCAGCGGCGAGACGCTCTTCAACCAGGGCGATCCGGCAGATCGTCTATACGTACTTCTTTCTGGCCGGGTCGCCATCCTGTTCAAGCCGCACGATGGGGACCTGCTCTCGGTCGCTGAGATCGAACCGGGCGGAGTGTTCGGATGGTCCTCAGCCCTCGGCCGCCGAGCCTACACGTCATCGGCCATTGGGCTCGATGATTGCCAGACGTTCAGTCTGCGCGGCGAGGCGCTGCGCAAGTTGTGTGAACTGCATCCAGAGACCGGGGTGACGATCCTCGAGCGCCTGGCTCAAGTGATCGCCGATCGCCTCGACAGCACCCACAGCCAGGTGGTCGATCTCTTGCGCCTGAGCATGAAGCCCAGGGGATAGGCTCGATCCTGAGGCAGGAGGTTTGCATGAACGAGGTGCGCCCGCACACCCACTCCGACGAGATACCCGCCGACCAGCGCCTTACCGCCTTGCTGGAAGTCGTCAGCTCCTACATCGAACACTATCACGGCGGTTGGGTCCGGCTTGTCGATTTCGATGGGAAGGTGCTGCGCGTCGAACTGGGCGGAGCCTGTTCCACTTGCCGTCTCTCGGAGACCACGCTGCACGGCTGGGTGGAGGGGACGGTTCGCCAGTTCTTCCCGGAGATTGAACGCATCGAAGCGGTGTGAGTCGCTCTAGCCCCGGAGCTCGGCCCCGGGCGTGAGCTCCGCATCCAAGCATCCTGGAGCCCGTCAACCTCTCAGGAAGGGCACAAGCCGCCTCGGCCAATCCAGCCCGAGGCGGCGTGCTTCGGCCGAGCCCGGGCACCTCGGCTGAACCTGTGATCCTGCCCAGCTCGCGGCCTCGCTACCCGCGAGCCGGCACGCGGCGCAAGTACGCCCCCGTCGGGGGGCGCAGGACTTGTCCTGTCGACCTCGGCCCGCACTTGGGGCCGAAACCGGCCTCAGGCGCCTTCCAGCTGCAAGACCACCACAGGCACGGAGGCGGTCTCGGCAAAGCGCTGGGCGTCTTCGGGCGCCCCGGCGACACCGGCCCCGTAGTGCATCGGGACGGCGACCCTCGGGCGGATCTGACGTGCGGCCTCCACGGCCTGCTCCACCGTCATCACATATACACCGCTCACCGGAAGCAGGGCGACGTCGCAACGGATCTCGCTCATTTCGGGGATGACGTCGGTGTCGCCGGCGAAGTACAACCGCTCGCCAAGGAGTTCCAGCACGAAGCCAACATGCCCGGCCTCCTTTGGATGAAAGGCCTTGTCGACGTTGTACGCCGGGACCACCTCGATCTTGACCTCGCCCACGGTGAGGCTGTCCCCGGGCCGGACAACCGTCACAGGCGGCGAGAGCTTGCTCGCCGCCGACGAGTTGGCCACCAGCCGCGTCTTCGGGCGGCGGATGACGGCAACGTCCTCCGGCGAGCAGTGGTCGTGATGATCGTGCGTCACCAGGATCAAGTCGGCTGGCGGAGCCCCTGGCGGGAGCCTCCAGGGATCCAAATAGACCACCAACGGCCTGTCTAGGCGGAATGAGTCGTGTCCGTACCAGTGGAGTTGCTGCAACAGCGCCGGCTGCATGCTATCCATTCATCGCTCCTTCCCCCCTCTCGGGCTGCTCGATCAGGTAGCGCATGATCGGCCGCGAGGCCGACCGTCGCACAACTTCAGCGAATCCAATCCGGGTGAACGTCGGCACCAGCCCGGTGTAGGCGTAGGCGTCGGGGTAGGCGGGCGAGGCGGTGTCGATCGGATAGGCTTCGACGATCGAGGCGCCGCAGGCCCGGGCGTAGTCGACGGCGGCCTGCGCTAAGCGGGAAGACAGGCCTTGGTGGCGGTGCCTGCGGCCGATGTAGAAGCACACGATCGACCACACGGGCTGGTCATCGATCCGGGCCAACACCCGCGACCGATCGAGCGCGGGGAACTCCGTGCGCGGCCCGATGCAGCACCAGCCGGCCGGCTGGCCGTCGCTGTAGGCCATCAGCCCGGGCACAGTTCCGGCCGACACCAGCCGCTTGAAGGCCCGTCGGTTGGCGTCCCCTTGGTTGGCGTCGAAGTCCGCCCGGCTCAGGCGCCACCACATGCACCAGCAGCCGGCGCAAGCCCCGCGGGGGCCAAACAGTGTCTCGATATCCCGCCAGCGCTCCGGTGTGACCAGCCGCAACTCGAGGCTGGGTTCGGCGGCGGGCGGAGCGAGAGGCTTGGGCGCAGGCACGGCTACCTCCGGCCGCAAGCTACTACGAACTCATCCACAAGGCGCAGCACTTCATGGACGTCACCGTAGCTGCGAACCGTCAATCCGACGGAGTCGTTGCCGGTGATCATCTTGGACACCCGTTCGCCCTCGCGGTAGCAGCACAGTACCGGCTTTCCCAGGCTCAGCGCATAGGCGATCTCATAGCCGACTCCGTGGGAGGGCGTGCTGACCTCCGCCACAAGCGCCTGGCAGCCGTCGATCCAGGCGATGTCACGCTGATAGACCTCCGCCGGGTTGATCACCCGCTCGAGTTGCATGACCTCCGGCCGTGCCAGATGAGCCGTCGGCACCGCGTGCCCCTGTGCGAGCAGGTGATCGACGATCTGCCCGTAGGTCGTTTCGTGGTCGCGTCCCCCGGTCAGGGAGCAGGAGAAGTACACGTTCATGGTGACCTTCCGCGATCGGCAGGCTCGGCCTCAGTTGCCCGTCTTGGAGGCGCCGTGGCGGCATGATACCATGCCCCGCCCGCTCGCCGCCGCCGGATCCGATGCTTTCCCCTGCCGCCCGGCATCCTGCCCGGCGGCATTGTCATGTCCGGTCGTCGGGCTGCGCCCTCAGACTTTCTGTAGGAGGCGAGCAATGGCGGAACGGCGTCGGGGAACGGTGAAGTGATTCAACGCCCTCAAGGGCTCCGGCTTCATCGGCCAGCAGGGAGGCGAGGCTATCTTCGCCCAGTTCTCATCCGCCCAGATGGACGGATTCCCGAAGCTCGAGGCCGGGCAGGTGGTGGAGTTCACCGTCGAGGCCGGCTCCGAGGGCAACCAGGTATCGATCGTTCTGCCCATGCAGCTCCGGCTCACACAGGCACCCATCCCGACGCCCCGCTCCTGCGGGGCGTTCTCATCTCCGGCAGCGTTGTCCCGCGCCGGCCGGCGTGCTATGATGCCCACCATCGAGGGACGCCATGGACACCTCCGACACCTTCCGTTTCCTGCAGGCGGAAGTCGTCCGTCTGCGTGAAGAGAACCGCGAGCTCAAGGGCGAGTTGATCGTGGCCCAGGCCTCTGTGCGCGCCCTGTGCGCGCTGCAGGCGATCCTGGAGAAACTCCATCCCGAGCAGGACGTGCTCTCCTTGCTCAATGAGATCCTGGCCTCAGCCCTGACCGTTGTCGGCGCCAGCGACGGATCGCTGCTGCTGCTGGACGATCAGAACGGCGACCTAGTGTTCGCCGTCGTCCATGGCCAGGCGCGCAGCCAGCTGACCGGATTCCGCATCCCGCCCGGCAAGGGTATCGCCGGCTGGGTAGCGGCCAACCGGCAACCGGATGTCGTGCGCGATGTCCATCTGGATCCCCGGTTCTATTCTGCCGTCGATGAGACGTTCGGCTTTCTTACTCGATCCCTGGCCTGCGTTCCGCTCCATGAGGGCGACAAAGTCCTAGGAGTGATTGAGGCGATCAATAAGTCGTCCGACCGCGACTTCACCCCCCAGGATCTGGAGCTCCTGCAGCTCGTGGCGCTGCTGGCCTCGATTGCCCTCGCCCGTGCCGAGAAGTACGCCGAGTCCGCGGCCTCCGCCTAGGCGCTTATCCCATCCGAGGTTGAACGCGACGAGATGCGGGGAAGCGCCCGCATCTCGCTTTGCCTGCCTCCACCCGGGAGGGCCCTGGCGGAGTTACCAGCCCGGCGCCGCGCCGTTCACGCCCGCACGGCTTACTGACGCAGGCTCGCCCCCAGCTCCTCCCTCAGTGCCTGGACGATCCGCTGGCGCACGCCGCGCACTTCCTCATCCGTTAGCGTACGTTGGCCGGATCGGTACACCAGGGAATAAGCCAGGCTCTTCTGGCCGGCCCCGATCTGCTCTCCCTGATACACATCGAACAGTTGAATCCCCTCCAGCAGGCTGCCGGCCGCCGTTCGGATCACCCCTTCGACCCGGGCCGCTGGCAGCGAGTCATCGACGACGACCGCCAGGTCCTCCAGGACGGGCGGGAAGGCAGAGACCGGCACCAGATCTTGCCGCAGCTGCATGGCGTCCAACACACCCGGAAGGTCGAACTCCGCAGCCAGGACCGGCGAACCCGCCAAGGCGTAGCGCTGCATGAAGATGGGATGCAGCTCGCCCATCCAGCCCACGACCGCCTCGCCAACTGCCAGGGCGGCGCACTTGCCGGGAAGGTAGGGCTCCACCTGCGCCGGCTGGAACGTCGGCGCCTGCACGTGTAGCTCGGACATCAGCTGCTCGATGACGCCCTTCAGGTCGAAAAAGTCCAACGTGCCCGGATCCCCCGGCTGCCAACCCGGCAGGGCGCGCCGGCCGGTCATCACAACCGCCAGCCGCATCACCTCTTCGGGCAGGGGCTGCCCGTTGGAGGGCAGGAAGACCGGTCCGATCTCAAACAGCGTGATCCGTTCGCGCAGGCGTGCGTTGCGCTCGATCGCCTCCATCAAGCCCGGCAGGATCTGTCGGCGCAGGACGGTGCGATCGGCCGCGATCGGATTGGCCAGGTGCACGTAGGCAGGCTCCTCTCCAGTTGGAGCCAGCCGCAGCCGCGCCTCGCGCTCGGGGGAGGTCAACCGGTAGGTGACCGCTTCCTGCAGTCCCAGGCGGGCCATCGTCTGGCGCAGCCGTTCTTCGCCTTCGATGTCGGGAGCGCCTCGCTGCGCCGGGAGCCGATCGCGGATCAGTGTCTCCGGGATGCGATCGTACCCAACCATCCGCCCGATCTCTTCCATTAGATCCGCCAGGCCGACAACCCCGCTGCCGATGTCCAACCGGTGGTCGGGAGGGTGGACGGCGACGGCCCCGGTCTCGAGGCGGACCTCGAACTCGAGCCGCTCGAGGAGGTCGGCGATCTCGGACGCCGAGAGCCGGATCCCGAGCCAGCGCTCCACGTCAGCCGGGGTCACGCGCACCGGCTCAGCCTGGACCGGGCGCGGGTAGGAGTCCACGAGGCCCTGGGCCACAATCCCACCGGTCCAGCGGCGCATCCATTCCAGGCCGCGCAGCACGCCGCGTTCGGCCATCGCCGGATGGACCCCCCGCGAGAACCGGTAGCCGGCTTCCGAACTGACCTTCTGCGAGGCCAGTGTCCTCCGGATATTGATGAACTCCCAGCACGCTCCCTCCAGCAGCACCCGCCGGGTCTCCGGGCTGACCTCCGACTCACTGCCGCCCATTACCCCGGCGATCGAGAGCGGCCCGGCGATGTCGGCGACCAAGACCGTGAAGTCCTCCAGCCGACGAGCCTCGCCGTCCAGCGTGCGCAGCAGTTCACCGGCCTGGGCCCGCCGGATGTGAATCTCCGGTGGCCCGCCCCCTGACCGAGCCAGCAGAACGTCGTAGTCAAAGGCGTGTAGCGGCTGCCCGAGCTCCAGCATGACGTAGTTCGTCCCGTCGACGATGGCATTGATCGGCCGCATGCCCGCTAGACGCAGCCGCCGCTGTACCCAGAACGGGCTGGGCCTGGGCTCAACGCCCTCAATTAGCCCCAGCACGAAACGCGGATTGAGATCCGGTTCTCGGATGTCGAGGCTGCATCGACCGGCGATCGGAGCGCCGGTCCAGGCGACCTCGTAGGACGGCTGCTTGAGCGGTTTTCCCGTGAGGGCAGCCACCTCGCGGGCGACTCCCAGGATGCTGGCGTTGCGCGCCATGTTGGGCGTGATGGCGATATCCAGCACGGCGTCGCCCATGTACTCGACTAGCGGCATGCCTGTCGGCGCGTCGGCGTCCAGGAAGATGATGCCTTCGTGGTCCTCCGAAATCCCCAGCTCCTTCTCGGAGCAGGCCATCGAGTACGAATCAACCCCGCGGATCTTGCTGCGCTTGAGTGTCATCAATTCCCAGCCGGATTTGTGTCCGTCGTACAGGCGCGCCCCTTCGCGGGCATAGGCCACCCGGATCGGTTCGGGCAGCGGTCCCTGACCTTTGAACGGGAACAGGTTGGGGGCGCCGGTCAGCACGGTGTGCTCCCGCTCCCCGTCCAGAAGACGGCACAGCACCAGCCGATCGGCGTTAGGGTGGGGCATGACTTCCAGGATGGCACCGACCACAATCGTCGCCGGGTCCCAGGCCAGGCCGCTGATCTTGGTTCCGGGTCGGGATTCCGCCGCGGGCAGCGGAAGCCCGGCAAATCGGATCTCCTCGACCTCGAGGCCGGCGAGGGTCAGGCGCTGCGCCAGCACCTCGATGGGCAGGTCGATGTCGACAAAGTCCTTGAGCCAGGATATCGGTACCTTCACGCCAACGCCTCCTTCAGCCGCCTGCGCCGGGTCCGGGCGAGGGATCTCCGGGGTCACTGCTCCCGCCCGCCGGCGGGCGCGCCGCCCGTTCAAGGTCCTCATTCAGACCATGCAGCACACGCAGGATCTCCTGGCGCATGCGCGCCGCGGTTTCGTCCGATCGCAAGTCGCTTTCGAGCGACTGCAAGTCTGTCTTCAGGCGTTTGCCGGTGTCGCTGTCCTTGAACTCCTGCACTTCACCGCGCAGATGCTGCAGCGCCGCCTCCAGCCCGCTTTCCACGTCTGCCTGGAGCCGCTTGCGGTCGTCGCTCTCCCATACGGTCCGGATGGCGCGCTGCAAGTTCTCCCCAAGCGCGTTCAACTCAGCCTTGAGAGAATCATCGTGTGCGTCCGGTGTTGTCATGCTGCCCTCCTTTAGAACTGCTCCAAGAACCGAAGGTCGTTGGCCCAGAAGTAGCGAATATCTTCGATCCGGTGCTTCAGCATCGTCAGACGCTCCGGCCCCATTCCGAAGGCGAAGCCGGTGAAGCGCTGCGGATCATAGCCGCCGTTCAACAGCACGGTGGGATGAACCATGCCGCTGCCGAGGATCTCCAGCCACCCGGTGTGTTTGCACACCGGGCACCCCGCCCCGCCGCACACGAAGCACTCGATGTCCATCTCCGCTGAGGGCTCAGTGAAGGGAAAATGGGCCGCGCGGAATCGAGTCTGCACCTGCTCGCCGAACATCCGCCGGGCAAAGGCGTTCAACGTTCCCTTCAGGTCGGCGAAGGTGATGCCCTCCCCAACGGCCAGCCCCTCCACCTGGTTGAATTGGATCTCGGAGCGGGCGGAGATCTGTTCATAGCGATAACACATTCCTGGCAGGATAACCCGGATCGGCTCCGGCGCCCGCTGGCGCATGACATGGATCTGCCCCGGCGAGGTATGGGTGCGCAGCAGGATCCCGGGCGTTGTGGTGTAGAAGGTGTCCCACAGATCCCGCGCCGGGTGATGCGCCGGGATGTTGAGCAGCTCGAAGTTGTAGGCCTCGGTCTCGACATCGCGCGAGCGGTACACCTGGAAGCCCATGTCCTGCCAGATGGCGTAGATTTGCAGCAGGGTCTGGGTGGCCGGGTGCAGCCGCCCCAGGGCCACCCGTCTCCCCGGCAGGCTGATGTCAACCCGTTCGTGCAGCAAGGCGCGCTCGACCGACGCCGCCTGCAAGCCCGCCTCCTTCCTGGCATAGGCTGACTCCAAGGCTTTTTTTACCTCATTGGCGCGTTTGCCCACGGCGGGTCGCTGCTCCCGCGGCAGACTTCTTAGGCCATCCAGGACTTGGCTCAAGGCAGAGGCGCGGCCCAGGTGCTTCACCCGCCAGGCCTGCAGCCCGGCCTCATCCTCGGTCTTAACCAGAGCCTGCGTTCCCGCCTGTAGGATCGCTTCAAGCTGTTCCAACATCCGCTCCTCCTCGTGGGCACCGCCGCCGATCGCGCCCGCCAACAACAAACCCGCCCCGGCAAGGGGCGGGTTGGCGAACCCGCGGTACCACCCTTCTTGGCCTGGCGACAGGCCCTCTCACTCCGGACAATCCCAGCGCCGATCATCCGGTCCCTGCGCTAACGGGAGGGCTCCGGCCCGAACTACTAGCCCCGCTGGGGCGTTCCCCCGGGCAGCTCAGAAGGGAACTTCGGCCGGATTCCATCGGGCCGGGATTCCAGTCTCGTCCCAGCCTCCCTGTCGATCTCCGCCGGCCTACTTTCCTCCGTCTCCGCCTTTGATCGCTCGATTTCCGCCATTATCCATCAAACTCGACGCGTGTCAACCGGCAGGCGCCTGGGTTTCCTTCGCCCTGGGGGAATCTGCGAACCTTGGCCCCCGAGGCCGGTGGGGCCGCAGCCCTAGCTCGCCACAGGCTGGACCCAAGACCCCACGGCTGGGTCACGATGCGCACAGCGGGCTGCCCAGGCAGCCTCAGACCTTTGCCGGCACCTCGGTCGGCACCGAGCCGCGCCGGGGGCGAATGTTGACCACGCCGATCCCGGCTACGATCAGCAAGGCTCCGATGGCCAGCCCCAGGTCCAGGGCCTCATCCAAGAACACCACCCCCAGGACCAGACCCACGACCGGGAAGATGTAGGTGACAAGCGTTGTCCGTGTAGGGCCGATGTTGTGCAGCAGGAAGAAGTACAGCAGATAAGCGACGCACGAGCCCAGCAGTCCGAGCCAGGCGAGGGCGAACCAGGTGATCGGCAGCGAGGGCGGCCCGCCCCGCTCGGTCACCGCTGCCATCGCCCAGGCCAGGCTGGCGGCCGAGAGGACCGGCACGAAGGCCTGGGCCAGCGGGTTGATGCCCCGCAGCTTGCGCCGCGCCAACACGGCGCTGGAGGCATAGGACACCGCCGCCAGCAGCACGGCCGTCTGGCCCAGGGCGCTGCCCTTCAGCCTGGCGAGATCAAGATCGTGCCCCATCAACACGATCACGCCGACGAAGCCGACCGCCAAGCCCACCAGCCGGGGCAGGGTCATGCGGTCATCGCTCAAGAACAGATGGGCGATCACCATGGTGAACAGCGGCACGGTCCCATTCAGAATCGCCGCCACCCCCGAGTCGATGTATTGCTCCCCCCAGGAGATCAAGGCGAACGGGAGCAGGGTATTGGTGATCCCAATCACGGCCATCCAGATCCACAGCCGCCGGTCGCGGGGGAAGGGGGGGCGTCGCCAGGCCACCACGGCCGCCAGGCCTGCCAGCCCGAAGAGCAGCCGCCAGCTGACCAAGGTCAGCGGACCGACATCGGCAATGGCCACCTTGATCCACAGGAACGACGAGCCCCAGATCAGCCCGAGGCCGACGAAGGCCCCCCATTCTCTCGGCCGCATGCGCTGCTCCCTTCCTCACCTTCGATATCGGATAATTCTACTCTGACTTCACCCTGCCACCGGAGCGCCTTCGAAGCGCAGGAGCCGGAGCTTGGTGGACACGCCGTCGCTGGCAGAATACCCGCCGAGCGAGCCGTCGCTGGCGATGACTCGATGACATGGGATGACCAGCGGCACCGGATTGGTCGCCAACGCGCGGCCGACCGCCCGGGCGGCGCGGGGCTTGCCCAGCGCCCGCGCCAGGCCGCCATAGGTCATCACGCTGCCGCGCGGAATGCGCGCGGCTGCCAGCAGGACCTGGCGGTGGAAGCTCGTGACCTGCGACAGATCCACCGGGCAGTCGAAGACCTCCCGCTCCCCGCGGAAGTACTCCTCGATCTGGGCTGTGACCTGCCTCGCTCGCTCGCCAGAGCGAATCACCTCTCCCCCTCCCTTCCGCCGCAACTGGGCCACGAAGCCGGCCTCGGTTCCGCCGATCTCCACCGCCGCCAGACCCCCCGCCCCGACCAAGACATACACCGGACCGATGGGCGTGTCGGGCAGGACGTCGTAGTACACCGGGCTGCGGCCCGCCGCCAGGCGCTCCCGTACCTGTTCGACGGCTCGCTGGGTGACCGCTGGGCCGGGAGCAGCGCCCAACACTCTGTCGAGCGCGACCAGCAGGGAGTCGGCACCTTCGAGGCCCTCCCGGTCTCCCAACCAGATTTCCCGCTGTGACTCAGTCTGCGACATCGTGCTCATCTCAAAGTCTCCCTGGCTGCTCATTGTCTTGCAGCCTCTTCCGCAGCCGACGCAGGGCCTGGTATACGTTGGCGCGCGCCGCCTCCGCCGAATTCTTCTGGATGGCGGCGATGGTCGCGTAGTCCAGGCCCTGATACTTGCGCAGGATCAGCGCTTCTCGCTGGCGTGGCGGCAGCC
>JALHUE010000458.1 GCA_022866145.1 Anaerolineales bacterium
GATCGACTCGCCGATCAGGCCGATCTCCGTGACCTCTCCGCCATAGGTGTTCTCTGGAATCCCGTCAAAGACCACCGTCACCGGTTGGCCTACCGCGACCCGGTTGATGTCGATCTCGGACAGGCTGATGTCCACCAGCATTTGGCTCAAGTCAGCCAAGCCGAAGCCCGGCAACCCGGGCGAGACCTGATCGCCGGGTTTGACTTCGACCGAGGTCACCTGCCCGGCGAACGGCGCCGCGATCTGAGCCATCTCTGCTGTCGATTGCGCCGCAGCCACACGCGCCTTGGCGGCCACGATGTCAGCGGCATCCGCTCCGTCCTTCAGGCGGTCCCACTCGCGATTGGCGTCCCCCAGGCGCGCCTGGGCCTGCGCCACTTCGGCGTCGAGCAGCGCCTGGTCAATCGGCGAGGGGCGTCCGGTGTACCAGTTCAGGGCGCGCTTTGTGGAATCCAAATGCTGCTGCGCCTGCGCCACCATTTCGAGCGCGGCCGCCTTATTGGAGTCCTCCCACGGGTCTCCCCCCACGCGGCCGTAGGCCGAATTCGCGTTCTCCAGTGACTGCTCGGCAAGCACCAACCTCGCCCGCGCCAGATCCAGCGTGGCGGCGCTGGCGCGGTAGCCTTCTTGGCGGACGCGCCACTTGTACTCGGCGTCCTTCAGCGCGTCCTGCGCCTGCGCCAACGCCAGCTGGGCTTCGGCCTGCGGCGACCCCGACTGCAGCAAGTGGTCCAGCGCTCGTTGCGCCTCGACCAAATCCGCCTGAGCGGCGATCACCGATGCCGGGACCGAAGTCTGACGCAGCCTCGCCAGCACCTGGTCGACCTCAACGCGTTCGCCGACCTGCACGGTCACCTCTTCGACCGTACCGCTGGTCTCAAACTGCAGGCTGGCCGCTTGATTCGGACGGACGGTTCCCGTCGCACCCACGACGGCCGTCAGATTGCCCCGCTCGGCCGGCTGAGTCTGCAGATCCTCAGCCTGCGTCGGGCGCGCCGTGCACGCCTGAGCCACGGTCCCAACCACCAGCAAAACCGCCGTGCACAGGATGATCGTCCTTGGCCTGTTCCTCATTCCATTTTCCTTTTCCGCCCATTCCTTACCAGCCTATTATCCAGCGATGAAGAACGCGTGAAGCTGCAGGGGTTGGGCGTTCGCTCGATTCGAATCCGCCAATCTCGCGTTCCGGCTCACTCAGCCCCAGGTAATAAGCCCAACTCGACCGCGCAGGGCGATCCCGGATGCGCCACCCGTCACGACCGGTGGCTTGGGCGTCAGCTTGTCGGCGAAGGGGAAGAATACCATGTCCCTCGGGCGAAATTCGTTAAGCCCTGATGAGCCGGTCGGTCGCGCAGGCCGCCCCATAGCGCCTTGCAGCAGTTGCCGGCAGCCTCTCTCAAGCCCTCTTCCGGGGGGCGGACCGCTGCGGGGGATCCCCGCACAGGGGTTTCTGGCGGGATAGGACGACCTTCTGCCGGCCGTGTGACATCCTGGACTGATACAGTCCTACTTCGATGCATATCATCTGTACAAGTAGTCCGCGGAGGGGCGGTAATGCAGGCAATTCCGGGTGAGAACCTTGTTATTGACCGTAAGGCGCGTATGCGCATCCCGCTGGTGGATGTGGTTGCCAGGCCGGCCGAGGAGCGGGTTGCCGATTTTCAGGCGACCTACCTTCCGCTGACCGAAGAACAGGCCCGCCAGGCAGCCGAACGCTGCATCCATTGCCCAGACCCGGCGCCGTGCTACCAGGCATGCCCGGTCCATAATGACATCCCATCGGCCATGTGGCTGATCGAGCGGGGCGAGTTCTTGGCGGCGGCACAGGTCTACCGAAGCACCAGCTCCCTGCCCGAAGTCTGCGGCCTGGTCTGCCCCCATGAGGCGCTGTGCCAGGGCTCGTGTGTGCGCAGCAAGCGTGAGGAGCCGGTCTTAACCGGCGCGCTGGAGGCCTTTGTCACCGCCTACCAGCGGGCCAACGGCGGGGTCAAAGTCCCGGTGGGGGCGCCGACGGGGAAGAAGGTTGCCTGCATTGGCGCTGGCCCTTCCAGCCTGGCATGCGCTGAGCTGCTGCGGTGCGAGGGCCACGCCGTCACGATCTTCGAGGCCCTGCCCCACGCGGGCGGTCTGCTGATCTACGGCATTCCGAACTTCAAGCTCCCGAAGGAAATCGTGATGGCTCGCCTGGAGGACTACCGCAACGCAGGCGTCGAGTTCGTCACGGGTGTCCGGATTGGAAAGGACAAGACGATTGACGACCTGCTGGCCGGAGGCTATGACGCCGTGTACGTCGGCATCGGAACCGGCGTGGATGCGACCCTCGACGCCCCCGGCGCCGACCTGCCGGGCGTGTACCTGGCAACCGACTTCCTGATCCGGA
>JALHUE010000459.1 GCA_022866145.1 Anaerolineales bacterium
CGGGCGCTCCTCCCGAGCCCGCGGCCCTCAACGCCGCCCAGCCAGATCCGCGCCTGAGGGCGCACCTGCAGCAGGTCTTGGCGTCCCTCCCCGAGGATGATGGCGCTACCACGCCGGCGCAACTGTCGCAGGCCATGGCCAACGGCGCCGACATCCTGCTCCTGGATATCCGCTCTCCGGGGGAAGTCCAGGCCAAAGGTTTCATCGCATGGGATCGGCAGCTGAGAATTCCAATCGAGGAATTGGTAGCGCGCCGAGCGGAACTGCCGGAGGACAAGGCCACCCCAATCGTCACCTACTGCGGCAGCGGCTACCGGTGTCTGCTGGTGATGATGATGCTGCGGTCCTACGGATACCTGGACGTCAATAACCTCGTCGGCGGTCTGACGGGATGGGACGCCGCCGGATATCCGATTGCGATCGAGCCTTGAGGCGGAGCTGTGCCTGAGGCCCGGCGCCGGGGAGGCTTGAGGGCGCGGTCTGGCGGGCGGTGACTAGCGGGCGGCGAGGCTCGGCAAGTTCCCTTCCCCGCCCAGCGCCAGCAGGTCCTCCCATGCGATCACCCGCAGGCGCCGCCACAGATCCTCCGCCCGCACTCGCTCCGCAAAGTCCAGCCAGATGCGCTCCAGCCGCGGCCACCGCTGCCGGGGGATCACCAGCCACAGCCCGAATTCGAGGCCGAGGGTGTGTGCCAGATGGGCCCCCACCACCAGCGTGCGAAACAGCTGATAGTGCAGGCTGCACGGCGGCGGATCTGAGTCAGGCAGCGGACGCTTACCCACTTCCAGCCAGCGGCCGAAGTCGGCCGGCCCAGGCTCCCAATAGCGGCAAGGAGCCCGCTCAGGGGCGGGATTGACCTCGGGACATCGTCCTCGGACAAAGCGCCCACAACGCCCCGGCGATGCCCCTCGCTTGGCCTCGACCGCGATCAGCTGCCCACCACCGACGAGAAACAGATCGACTTCTGTCTGCCCCGTGGGGCCATCGACCTGGCCCACGGCAGCCTGCAGGCCGGGCATCGGCCGACCATCGATGCCGTAGCCCCAAAAGACCATCTCCAGGCCTGGCCCGCCGGGGGGCGGCAGGCGGGTTCCCCACAGCGGCGTCAGGGCAAGCAAGTCCGCCAGCTGCAGTCCACGGGCGGAGAGCGGATAGAAGGTATTCCACACGAGCGGGCTTTCCGACCGGGATCGACTCAAGTTCGCCAGGACCGTCTGCGGCAGCGCCGAGAAGATGGGCTCCCGCTCGCCATCCAGGACCCAGCGGCGTGCATCCGGCCGAGATCGGGAGGGTCGGCTCGAGGCCATGTTCTCGATGATACCGGAATCCGTCCGGAGAGTTCCTGGGGTTAAGGCAGCGGGCCCGCCTCGCATGAAGCGGACCCGGAACGGACCCCTTGCCTGAGGTTGGGGCGCGGTTTATTTCGAGGCGACTCCACGGGCCTCGATCGCCTGCACCTTGCCGACGCGACGGGCGTGGCGCTCCTCACCCGTGTACTTCGCCCCCAGGTAGGCGCGTACGATCTCGACCGCCAGCTCAGGACCGATCACACGCCCGCCGATGGCCAGGACATTCATGTCGTCATGTTCGACACCCTGGTGGGCGGTGTAGGTGTCATGGCAGACGCCGCTGCGGATGCCCTTCAGCTTGTTGGCGGCGATCGAGGCCCCGACCCCCGAACCGCACAGGATGATGCCGCGCTCCGCCTCACCTCGCTGGACCGCTCCTCCGACCTTCTCGGCGAAGTCCGGGTAGTCCACCGGTTGGGTGTCGTTGGTTCCCAGGTCGATCGGCTCGTGGCCGGCGGCGCGCACCGTCTGGATCACTCTCTCCTTGAGCGGAAACCCGGCGTGGTCGGCTGCAATCGCGACTCGCATGTCCTGCCTCCTGACCGAGTGCCTCCTCGGCACCCGGCAGTACTGTACCCGCGTCTCCCCGACGGTCCAAGACCGAAGGGCACGCCCATTTGTGCCTTCCGAGCCAGACGGGCTGCGAGTTCTACAGCCCTGACATCGCCTTCTTGGCGGCGGCCACCACGGCATCGACGGTCAGGCCCAGGTAGTTGTAGACATCCTTGTACGGGGCGGAGGCGCCAAAGCGATTGATGCCTACGATCAGGCCCTTGTCCCCCACCCATCGCTCCCATCCCATGCTCACCCCGGCTTCGACGGCCACCCGGGCGGGAATGGAAGCCGGCAGGACCTCGCTGCGGTAGCTCTCTGGCTGACCGGCGAACAGCTCCCACGAGGGGAAGGAGACCACCCGGACTGGGATTCCCTCCTGGGTCAGGCGCTCGGCCGCCTGAACGATCAGCTCGACCTCGGAGCCGGAGGCCATGAGCACGACTTTCGGCGCGCCCTGCCCAAGATCCCCCATGACGTAGGCGCCCTTGCGCAGTCCTTGGGCCGATGCGAACTTCACCCGATCGTAGATCGGCAGCGCCTGGCGAGTTAGGGCGAGGGCGGTCGGCCCCGAAGTGCGCTCCAGGGCAACCAACCAGGCGACGCCGGTCTCATTCGCATCGGCCGGTCGCAGCAGAGTGACGTTCGGGATCGTGCGCAGGGAGGCGGCGTGTTCGATCGGCTGGTGGGTCGGGCCGTCTTCGCCCACGCCGATTGAGTCATGGGTGAAGATGTAGATCACCCGCTGACGCATCAGCGCCGCCAGCCGGATGGCCGGCCGCATGTAGTCGGCGAAGACCATGAAGGTACCGGCATAGGGGATCAACCCGCCGTGTAGAGCGATTCCGTTGATCATCGAAGCCATGGCATGCTCGCGCACGCCGAAGCGGATGTAGCGATTCCCCGGCGTGTCGGGGGTGTAGTCTCCACTGTCTTTGATCAGAGTCTGATTGGAGGGTGTGAGATCGGCTGAGCCACCAATCAGCTCGGGCAGGGCTGGCGCTAGAGCGTTGAGCGCTTTGCCGGATGCGGCCCGGGTGGCGACGCCCTTCGGATCGGCAGGCACGGCAGGAATCAACTCAGCGAGACCTTCCGGCAGGGCGCCGGACTGAGTTCGCTTGAACTGGGCCGTCAACTCAGGATAGGCCTGGGCATAGCCGGCCATCGATTTCTTCCATTTCTTGTTGGCGCGCTTGCCGCGTGCCGCCGCCTTGGCGAAGTGCTCGCGTACGTCGTCCGGGACGAGGAAGCGCGGTTCCGTCGGCCACCCTAGATTGCGCTTGGCGCCCTCTAATTCCTCCTCGCCGGCGGGCTCGCCATGGGCCGAGGACTTGTCTTGTTTGGTCGGCAGGCCAAATCCGATGTGCGTGCGGCAAGCGATCAGCGACGGTCGCGGATCGCGCTTGGCGGCCCTAAGGGCCTTGTCGATGGCGGCGACGTTGTCGCCATCCGGCACGCTCACCACGTGCCAGCCGTAGGCCTTGAAGCGCTTCACCCGATCCTCGGTAAAGGACAGCTCGGTCGTCCCATCGATGGTGATGTGATTGTCGTCGTACAGGTAGATCAGACGGCCAAGCCGCAAGTGTCCGGCCAGGGAGGCGGCTTCGGATGCCACCCCCTCCATCAGGTCACCGTCGGAGACGATTCCGTAGATGTAGTGATCCACGACCGGGAAGTCCTTCTGGTTGTACTGGGCTGCCAGGTGCTCGACCGCCAGCGCCATCCCGACGCCCATGGCGAAGCCCTGGCCAAGCGGGCCGGTCGTGGTTTCAACCCCCGGAGTTTCGCCGTATTCGGGATGGCCGGGGGTCTTGCTCCCCAGCTGGCGGAAGCGCTTCAGCTCTTCCATCGGCAGGTTGTACCCCGAGAGATGCAGCAAGGAGTACAACAGGGCTGAACCGTGCCCTGCCGAAAGAACGAACCGATCGCGGTCGGGCCAGCGCGGATCGGAGGGGTCGAATTTCAGGTGCCGCGTCCACAGCGTGTAGGCCATGCTGGCGGCGCCCATCGGCAGCCCGGGATGGCCGGACTTGGCCTGCTGTACGGCATCGGCCGCCAGGAAGCGGATGGTGTTGATGGCTCGTTCGGTGAGATGGGTATCCGACATTGCGCGCTCCAGTGATCAAGTTGATGTGCATAGCTCTCCCCAAGGGGGAAGCTGGCGGGCAACCGATCGCGCCGAAGTTGGCGCGTCCTGCACGTGCCCGTTCGACCGATGACCTCTTAGGCTCCGCTGGCACGCTCCAGATCGGCCAGCCAGGTGCGCAACCCGCGCACGCAGGTCAATCCGACTTTGTGCCCGACGTCGGCCTCGCAATATGTCACCCGCGCTCCGGTCTGCTCGAGCAACGCGGCTTCACCACGGGCTCGATCCACTGGGACCCGGTCATCCCGGAGGCCGTGGCTCCAGAAGATGGGGACGCCGACGAACGCCGAGGCTGTTATCCCCGGCGGAAGGAAGCCGGCCAGCACCGCCAGCCCGGCCGGGCGAACGAGCCTCTCACCCACCGAGGCGAATGCCAGGGCCGCTCCTTGGCTGAACCCTACCAGCACCAGGGGCAGGTCGGGGGACACGGGCGCGGCCTTCACCCATTCCCGCAACGCCCCAGCCGCCGGCCTGAAGGCCGCCGCCGGGACGCCCGCATCACCGTGGTCCAGGCTCCAGCTGAAGCCGCCGGGCCCAGCCTCAAACGGCCCGCGCAGCGAAATCCGCCACCATCCTGCCGCCAGCCCGCGTTCGAGTATGTCCATCGAGTGTTCATCGCCGGTCCAACCGTGAAGAAAGATTGCCACCCCGCGCACGGGCTCCGGCCGGGGTGCCGGAGAGGCTGTCTCAATACGCACGCCGAGATTGGAGGTCGCCACGGTTCACGCGCCTTTCGCCCGGCGGGCAATCCACCCCAGGAGCGAGAGCAGGCCCCAGATCAAGCCTAGGGGCAGCAAGGCCAGTAGGGTGCAGATCAGGGCGCTGCGGCCGGCATCCGGTCCGTAGATCAAGCGAACGAGCAGCGTCCCCACTGCCAAGGCCAGGAATAGCCCGCCTGCGATGAGCCGGAGTTGGGTTCCGCCGGCATAGGCCCGCATATCCCTGCCCGGGCGCACAGGCTTCAATCCGTCCATCGGCGAGTGCGCTGGCCGATCCATCGCCAGAGCCGCCGATGGGGAGCGAACTGGGACCGGATGGCCGGCATGGCCTCGTTTGCGGCGGCTTCGCCCAAGGCCGACATCGTCTCCAGAGAGGGGCTGTCAAACAGGCCGACGTCCCAGACCTCGGGGCGGATGATCACCTCGGGTTTGTCTACCGTCAGATGGAGTTCGGTGTGCATACGGAGGGTGATCTCCATCGCCTGCTGGAAGATCTCCAGGGCCCGCAGCGGACCAAGGCGTGCGACGAAGCTGACCACCGGCAGGTCACCGAACGGGCTGGGAGAGCGGGTCTCAGGCCAACGGCTCTGCTCTGGCGAGAGAACGACGGCCACGACCGGAGCGTTGTGCAGCTCGCGAACGGGGCGAACGGGCACGGGATCGAGGGTGGCCCCATCCACCAACCGGTGCTCCCCCAGGATCTGCGGGGGAAAGATCCCCGGAAGGGCCATGGTCGCCATCACCCCAGCAACCAGAGGGCCAGTGCGGATCACCACCTCTCGGCATGCCGCAAGGTCGACCGCGGTTACAGCCAGAGGAATTGGCAGCTCCTCAAAGGTGAGCTCGCCGAACAGCCCGACCAACCAGGCCTGGACCTTCTCCAGCCCGAACAAAGCCGGTCCCGTCGGGCGTAGCTGAAGCAGCCCCCGGATTTCCAGCTCCGCCGCTTTCTGCTGGATGGTGTCCGGCGACATGCCGCAGGCATAGGCCGCGGCGATGATCCCGCCCATGCTGGTCCCGGCGATGGCGCGAACCCGCACGCCTTCGCGCTCGAAAGCCCGCAGGACTCCAATATGGGCCAGGCCGCGTGCACCCCCGCCACCCAGCGCCAATGCGATGTCCACCGCCCAGCCTCCTCGGTCAGCCCTGGGGCGGCCGCCAGTCGGGCCAGCGCCAGCCAATGATCTCCAGGGCGTCGTGGATTGGGTCTTCGTCGAATGGCAGGGAGAACGCCTCGTCCACGCGGGCCGTCAGCCGGGCGGCCGCCTGGCGCACCTGGACGGGCAATGCGGCGTCGCGTGCCGCCCGCCGCAGCGCTTCATATGCATTCCCCTGCGTGCCCTGTGCGGACCGCACCTGGCTGCTCGGCACGCCGTCCAGCGCCCAGCCGGCTGCCCGCCGGGCGCACACCCGCGCTCGCCCACGATTCCCCGCCTGCCGCGCCCGGTCCGCCTGGGCAAGCTCGGCGGAGACCTGCTCGCCAAGGTGCGGGTCCTTCACAGTTCGAATCTATCATAGACGCCAAGTGCGGGTTGCACCGCCTCTGGGTGGAATATGACACCTCTCGCGGAACGACTTC
>JALHUE010000460.1 GCA_022866145.1 Anaerolineales bacterium
AGCCTGCTGATTGTCACGGCCCTGATGCTGGCGGCATGCGGCGGGGGCGGCGAAACGCCTGTAGCCCCCGAGCAGCCGGCCGAACCTGCGGCAACCGAAGTGCCGGCCGCACCGGCACCCGCCGAAGAGGTGGGCGGCTTTCAGATTCCCGAGATTGAAGACGGCAAGTTCAATGTGGGCATGGTGCTGATCGGGCCGCACAATGACGGCGGCTGGTCGCAGGCTCACTACGAGGGCCTCGAGTACGTGGCCGAGAACGTCGACAACGTGAACGTCGCCTACATCGAGAACGTGCCGGAGGGCACGGAGTCCGAGCAAGTCTTTCGCAGCCTTGCCCGCAAGGGATTCGACTTGGTCTTCGGCACCTCGTTCGGTTTCATGGACCCAATGGAAATCGTAGCGGGTGAATTTCCGGATACGATGTTCGTCCACCTGACCGGCATCAAATCGAACGGCGAGAACTTCGGCAACCTGATGGGCGCCATGGAAGACATGAAGTACCTGGCCGGGATGCTAGCTGGCGCACGCGCAAAGGCCGATGGCAACCCGAAACTCGGCTACATGGCCACCTTCCCGATCCCCGAAGAAATCCGCCTTGGCAACGCCATTGCGTTGGGTATGAAGAAGACCTGCCCCGAATGCACGATGGATGTGCGCTGGCTCAACACCTGGCACGACCCGATCGTTGAGAAGGACGCCGCTGCCTCGCTCTTTGACGCCGGTGCCCAGGTGGTCTTCACTGGCGCTGACACCCCGGCTGTGGCCGACGTCGCCCAGGAGAAGGGCAAGTGGGGGGTCACTTACGACTGGTCCGGCTCGTGCAAGGTGGATGCCTGCCTCACTGCGCCGTACTGGGTCTGGGGTCCGATCTATGCTGGCATCGCTGAGAAGGTCATCGCTGGAACCTATGTTCCCGGTTGGGAGTACTTCGATGCCGATACGGGTGCCCTTGGTCTCTATGGCTTCATGGAAGGGGAGACCCCGCAACCCGGTGTGACCGATCTCGACCCTGAAGTGATCGCGATGGTCGAAGACACGCTGGCCAAGATGCTGGCTGGTGAATTCGACCGCTTCGATGTGTTCACCGGGCCGATCAACGACAACAAGGGAAATGTAGTCTTGCCTGAAGGCCAAAGCCTGGAGCAGGTTGATCTCGATGCCTTCCCGGAGTTCGGGTTGCCGTGTAGCATCGACGTCTGCATGAAGTGGTGGGCTGAGGGCATCACCGCGGAACTGCCCGAATAGTCGTTTCACCCTATAATGGAGCCGGAACTCCACAGAGGGGTTCCGGCTCCATTTGTGCATGAGGCGTTTGGGGTTTTCGGGAGAGACCGGAGTTTGCGCATCACGGGAATGATCTGGTGACACAGACAACATCCGCCAAACCCGATGCAGCGCTTGCCGTGGAAATGCGCGGGATTGTCAAACGATTTCCCGGCGTCCTGGCCAACGATGGGGTGGACTTCACCCTGCGCCGGGGAGAGATTCACGCCTTGCTGGGCGAGAATGGCGCCGGCAAGAGCACCCTGGTCAATATCCTGACCGGGATGTACCAGCCGGACTCCGGCTCGCTCTCGATCGAGGGCCGACCGGTGACGTTCCGTTCCCCGGGCGATTCCATCAGCCACGGCATCGGCATGGTCCATCAGCACTTCATGCTGGTCCCCACCCAGACTGTGGCCGAGAACATCTTGCTCGGGCTGGACAAGCCGCGCTTCGTGATGCGCATGGCCAACTACGAGCGCGAGATCGAGGCTCTGGGAGAGAAGTACGGTCTGCGGGTCGACCCTGGCGCCAAGATCTGGCAGATTTCAGTCGGTGAGCAGCAAAGGGTCGAGATCCTGAAGATCCTGTACCGCGGGGCGCGGGTGTTGATCATGGATGAACCGACGGCGGTGCTGGCGCCCCAGGAGATCGACGAGCTGTTCCGCACGCTGCGTTCGATGGTGGCGGAGGGCAAATCGGTTGTATTCATCAGTCATAAGCTGAACGAGGTTTCGCGCATCGCGGACCGCGTCACCGTCCTGCGCAAGGGCCGGGTGACGGCCGCCGGCATCTCGCCGGTGCAGACCGATGCCAGCGAACTCGCCCGGCTTATGGTCGGGCGCGAAGTCATCTTCCACCTCGAGCGCAAGCCGCGCCCGCCCGGGGAGGTCGTGCTCTCGGTGGAAGGCGTGCACGGGCTGAACGATCGCGGCCTGCCAGCCCTGCGCGGGGTTTCGCTGAGCGTGCGCGCCGGGGAGATCGTCGGCCTGGCCGGCGTGGCGGGCAATGGGCAATCTGAGCTGGCGGAGGTCATCACCGGGCTTCGACCGCCGACGCAGGGCAGGGTCCTGGTCAAGGGCGAAGTGATCGTCGATGCGGCCAACCGGGGCGTCTCGCGCGGCCAGGCCATTCAGCGCCTCATACGGGCCGGCGTCTCCCACATCCCCGAGGACCGGACGCATGTCGGGACGGCTCCCAACCTGTCGGTCACGGACAACCTGATCATGAAGGGCTACCGCAGCCCGCCCATCGGGCGCGGCGCCGCGGTCGACGGCGCGGCCGCCCGACACCAGGCCGAGAAGCTGCGCCAGGACTTCGAGATCGCTGCCCCGTCGGTGGACACCCCGGTTCGTTTGTTGTCTGGAGGCAATCTGCAGCGCCTGATCCTGGCCCGGGAGATCTCCAGCCGGCCTAAGCTGATGATCGCCATGCAGCCCACGCGCGGGCTGGATGTCGGCGCCATCGAGGGCGTGCAGCGCTTGCTGCTCGAGCAGCGCGAGGCGGGCGCGGCCGTCCTTCTGGTCTCGGAGGAGCTGGATGAGTTGATGAGCCTGAGCGACCGGATCTACGTCATCTTCGCCGGTGAGCTGATGGGCGAAGTCGTCCAGACCGATATCGCCACGCTGGGCTTGATGATGACCGGGCACCGATTGGGGTCGGTCGCCGGGATGACGGGAGGTCCAGCATGAGCGCCGCCTCTCGTCCCGGGCGCAGGTGGTCGTTTCCGATCGCGATTCGCGTCGAGCCGCGCATGGAGCAGCCGCGCGGCTTCGGCACCGCAGTCTCGTTAGGGGCCGTGCTCGTCGCCCTGCTGCTTGGGGCAGTGGTACTCGAGATCGTCGGCGGGAATTCCCTGCGCGCCTACAGCTACATGCTCAAGGCCTCCTTTGGCAGTCTCGGCGTGATCTCCGACACCTTGGTTAAGGCGACTCCCTTGATCCTGGTGGGCCTGGCCTGCACCGTCGCCTTTCGCATGCGCCTGTGGAACATCGGCGCCGAGGGTCAGTTTTTCATGGGCGCCTTTGGAGCCAGCGCCGTCGTCCTGGCGCCGCTTGTCCCGCCGGAAACCCCGGCCTGGCTGACGATCCTGGCGATGATGGTCGCCGGCTTCGCTGCCGGCGCGCTGTGGGGCTTCATCCCGGGGATTCTCAAGGCGCGGCTGAACGTCAACGAAATCATCACGACACTCATGCTGAACTACATCGCTATCGCCTGGGTCAACTTCTTCATCTTCGCCGTCTGGACCGAAGGTGGGTTCCAGATGACCCGAGTGTTCCCGAAAACCGCTTGGCTGCCACGCCTGGCGGACTTTGCCCGACAGGTGCCGCAACTGCGCGGCATCACCTTGCATCTGGGGCTGCTCTTCGGGGTGGTGGCGGCCGTGATCATCTGGTGGGTGCTTGACCGGAGCAAGTGGGGCTACGAGATCCGGCTGACCGGCGACAACCCGCGGGCCGCCCGCTACGCCGGCATCCGCATCGCCCTCAACACCGTGCTGGTGATGATGCTCTCGGGCGGGCTGGCCGGACTGGCCGGCATGTCGGAGATCTCCGGAGTGGTCCACCGTCTGCAGGGCGCGATCTCGCCCGGGTACGGCTTCACCGGCATCATCATTGCCTGGCTGGCCAAGCTCAACCCGCTGGCGGTGGTTCCGGTCTCCATTCTGTTCGGCGGGCTGATCCTCGCCGGGCGCGAGATCCAGCCTTCCGGGGTGCCGAAGATGATCCAGGGGATCGTGCTGGTGTGTTTGATCGCTAGCGATTTTCTCGTGCGCAACCGGGTACTGGTCGTGCGCAGGACTCCGGAGGCGTAGCCATGGACCCGGTCATCATCCTTCAAGCCGGCGTCGCCTCGGGAACGGTCCTGCTCTTCGCAACCATCGGCGAGATCTTCGCCGAGCGCTCAGGCGTGCTGAACCTGGGCGTCGAGGGCATGATGCTGATTGGCGCCATGACCGCGATTTCCATCGCCCTGGTCAGCGGCAACCCCTGGCTGGGAGTTCTGCTGGCCATGCTGGCCAGCGGCCTGATCAGCCAGATCCATGCCGTCATCGCCATCGACTTCCGGGCGGACCAGGTGCTGAGCGGCCTGGCGCTCAACTTCGCCGCCATCGGCCTGGCCCTGGTGTTCGGTGAGAGCTTGAGTAAGGCCGGCGCCCTTCCGCTCCTGCCGCGCTTCTCCATCCCACTCCTGAGCGGGATCCCGCTGCTGGGTCCGATCTTCTTCAGCAATCAAAGCGTTCTGGTCTACGTCGGCTTCCTGCTCACCCCCGCCGCCGGGTACTACATCTACCGGACGCGCCCGGGGATGCATCTGCGGGCCATCGGCGAGTTCCCGGCTGCGGCGGACGCCCTGGGGATCAACGTCAGCCTGCTGCGCCACTTCTACGTGTTCGTCGGCGGGGCGCTGGCCGGATTGGCCGGCGCCACGATTAGCCTGGCCGTCTCTCCCGGCTGGTTTAGCGAAATGACCACTTCGGGTCAGGGGTGGATTGCCATCGGCCTGGTGATTTTCGCCCAATGGGATCCGCTGCGGGCCGCGTTCGGGGCCTACGTCTTTGGTGCGCTTCGCCGAATGATCTTGGACATCCAGGGGCCGACCCTGCTGCTGGGACTGGCCAATCCCTTCTTCTACAACCCATACTGGGGTTTCTTCCTGCAGATGGTTCCGTATGCCTTCACCATCCTGTTCCTGGTGATCGGCTCGCGTGAGGCGATGCGCAAGCGTGTCGGCGCACCGGCGGCGCTGGGTCAGCCGTACGTGCGAGGCGAGCGGGGTCTGTAGGCATGGGCACCTTCGTCGGCTACCGCTGTTCGCTCTGCCGGGAAGAGTATGGTCCTTCGCAGGTCACTTATATCTGCCCGCGCGATCGGGGCAACCTCGACGTCGTCCTCGACCTCTCCGCCATCCGCCGGGCCATGAGTCCGGCGGACATCAGCTGCTCGCGGGAGGAGTCCATCTGGCGCTATCTGCCTCTGCTTCCGGTGGGGGACCCGGGGCACGTGGGCAGCGCCCTGCGGGCGGCGGGGTGGACGCCGCTGTTGCGGCCTGAGCGGCTGGCAGCCGGCCTTGGGCTGAAGCACCTGTGGGTCAAGGACGATGGACGCAACCCGACGGCATCCTTCAAAGACCGCGCCAGCGCCGTGGCTGTGGCCCGCGCCCAGGCCGTGGGTGCCGAGACGATCGTCACGGCCTCGACGGGCAACGCGGGCGCCGCCCTGGCCGGGATGGCGGCCGCCGCCGGCCTGCCTGCCGTCATCCTGGCCCCGCGCACAGCGCCCCCGGCCAAGGTCGCCCAGCTGCTGATCTTCGGGGCACGCGTCTTCCTGGTCGATGGTACCTACGACCAGGCGTTCGACCTCACACTAGAGGCGGCCGAGGCGTTTGGCTGGTACTGCCGCAACACGGGCTACAATCCGTTCACGGCCGAGGGCAAGAAGACCGCGGCTTTCGAGATCTGCGAACAGCTGACGCGGTCGCTCGGACTGCAGGGAGGCAACCTGTGGACGGCGCCCGGCGCCGTGCTGGTCTCCGTCGGCGATGGCAACATCATCAGCGGCCTGCACAAGGGCTTCCGTGACTTGCTGGATCTCGGCTGGATCAAGGCCATGCCCAGGCTGATCGGCGTGCAAGCGGCCGGCTCGGCGGCGATCGCTCAGGCCTTCCAACGCGGCAGCGAGGAGATCATCCCAGTCAGGGCGGAGACCCTTGCCGACAGCATTTGCGTTGATCTGCCGCGCGACGGCGTGCGGGCAGTGCGGGCAGCCCGCGAAACCGGCGGAACGTATCTCACTGTCGACGACGCCGAGATCCTGGCAGCTATTCGCACCCTGGGGAAAGCCGCCATCTTCGCCGAGCCAGCTGCGGCCGCCGCCTACGCCGGCCTGGAAGTCGCAGTCCGCCGGGGCCTGGTGGCCGCCGAAGAGACCGTGGTTCTCCTGAACACGGGCAATGGGCTGAAGGATGTTCGGGCAGCGATGCAGGCCGCCGGGGAGGCGGTCGTTATCGAGCCGACGCTGGCCGCACTTGTGTCCGCACAGTCAACAGGCAAAGTGTGAGGGACTGAGGCCGTCATGGTCCGAGAGAAGAACCCCGTATTCTCGATCATCGCCCCGATCTACAATGAGCTCGCCAACCTTCC
>JALHUE010000461.1 GCA_022866145.1 Anaerolineales bacterium
GCAAACGCTGATCCAGTTCAATGGCAATCTGAGTTCGTGGTGGACGAATATCGTCATCGGCCTGCTGACGTTCATGTTCATCGCCGTTCAGAGCGTTCTGGCGGCGCGCCGGAAGCGCCGTCGCCGAGTACAGGGTCCCACTGCCGGCGAGGTCGCAACAGCTACGCGGCACCGACGCCGCTCATGGGTGATTGCCGCGGCCGCGGTCGTCGGACTGGCGGCTCTTGCACTGGTCTTCGCCCGCATGCAATCTCCAGCGGCCGGCTCCGCCGGGACGGCCGGATCGGATCACTGTGCTCCCAAGCCCTACCGGCAGGACCTTTCCGAAAGCATGGTGCAAGGCGGAGCGGCAATCGTCTACGAGCGGAATGGGGGTCCTCGCTGCGTCGACGAGGTCTATGCCATCTACCCCGATGGGCTGATCGTCGGGGATGACGGAATCAACCGAATCGAGAAGCCCGCGACGATCGAGGAAGTAGGCGAACTCTTGGGAGGGACGCGTGACCTCGGCTGGTTTACCGCCGAGATGTACAACACCTGGCACGACCCGTGCGGGCAGTGCTACGGATACTACATCACCGTGTCGGACCAGGGTGAGACGAAGACGGTCAGGGGCGTAGACGGTGGCACGGATGCCCCCGCTGAATACTGGCAAGTGGTCTCATTGATCAAGGCGATCATTCCCACTTTCGAGGCCAGCCCGTAGCTGGGCTGGCGGACGATCGTCCGCCCCTGGCGTCGGTCGATGAGCGCGGTCGGGATGGTTGCGGCCAGTCGGCGGAACCATCGGGCAGAGGAGGAACTGACTACCCATGAAGCGAGGCTCAATCCCGATCGCGTGTCTCTTGGCACCTCTCCTCTTCAACGTTGCCTGTGCCTACATCGTTCTGCCGGAGGGGCTAGAAGCCGCTTCTTCCACGGAGTCCATGGGCTGGCGAGCCGTTCCAACGAAGGTGGGCGCGATGGAAGACGGGGCTCTGCGCATCGACCTCGCTCTGCTGAACGAGACCGGGGACTGGAGCGCCATGAAAGCCGTCGAGGGTGCGCCGGCAGTGCTTCACGCCGGCGGCGAGGACCGCGAGTGCGCCACCGTGTTCGTGGGAACCGGCGGCCACCGGGTGGCGCCGGGATTCCAATTGAGGGGCTTCATCGCCGGCAGTAAGGCAGAACCTGAGCTCCAGCCGATTTACGTCGAGTGCGAGGGGGTCTCACCCACACCGGGTTCGACAATCACCCTCGACTACAGCTATGTCACCGGCCAATACAACTACTACGAGCAGGACAAAGGCCAGGTGGACACCTCGCTGGAGGTGAATCTCGACCAGGTCATCGAGGATCTGGCGTTTCCCGTGGGGGATCCGGTGGACGGTTTGATCCAGGACGCCGCAACCCCTATGGAGGCCATCAACAAGGTGACCCTCGAGCTGACCGACGTTCAGCGGACCGCAGATGGGCTCGAATTCACGTGGAAGACGGCCAATCCAGGGGAATACCCTTCCTACGTGCACATTGGAAACCCGCCCGTCATCGGCGAGGATGGCGTGCTCTATGGTTTCTATGAAACCCCAGACATCGTCTCCGTGCCAATCACTCCGGCCGGGGATGTGGCGACGTGGACGACTGAGGTAGCCGTCCCTCCGGAAGTCAAGGGGCTCATTATCCTGCTCAGCGTGGAAACGGGAAAGGCAAGGTTGTTTTCCAACTATGCCATTGACATTTCGGATCGGTAGACAAGCGGTGGGCTCTTCGGTTGCGGTAGTGTTCGAGGTCGGGAACTCCATCATCGGAAGTAGGAGGCCAGGATGAAGCCTGTAACCCTGGGCGTGATCGTTGCCAACCGAGGATTCTTTCCTTCGCACCTGTGCGACAGCGGCCGCAAGACGGTGCTGAAGGTGCTGCAGGCTGAAGGCATCCAGGCCGTCTGCCTGAGCGAAAGCGAATCCCAATTCGGGGCGGTCTTCAGCCTGGCAGATTCGCACAAGTGCTCTGACTTGTTCCGGGCCCGGCGCGACGACATCGACGGAATCCTGGTGACGCTGCCCAACTTCGGCGAGGAGACGGCGATCGCCAACGCCATCCGCTGGGCCGACCTGAATGTGCCGGTGCTGGTGCATGCGTTCCCAGATGATCCCACGAAGATGACCTCGGCAGATCGACGCGATTCCTTCTGCGGCAAGATGTCTTGCTGCAACAACTTGGCCCAATACGGCATTCGCTACAGCCTGACTCGGCTGCACACCGTGGATCCCGAGAGCGAGGCCTTCCGAGCCGACCTGCGCGATTTCGCCGCCATGTGCCGGATGGTGCGGGGCTTGCGCTCCGTGCGCCTAGGGGTCATCGGCGCCCGCCCGGCAGCGTTCAAGACCGTGCGCTTCAGTGAGAAGCTCCTCGAACGAACCGGCATCTCGGTGGAGACGGTCGACCTATCCGAGATCTTCGGACGGGCTCTGAAGCTGGGCGATGCGGACCCATCGGTCAAGAGGAAGATGGACGAGATCGCCGCCTACATCCCGACCGGGCGTGTGCCGGCGCTGGCCTTGACGAAGATGGCGAAGCTGGGTGTGACCATCGAGGCATGGATGCAGGAGACCGAGGTTGTCGCCACGGCACTGCAATGCTGGACGGCGATGGAGGAGTTCTACGGCGTCGTGCCTTGCACCCTGATGAGCATGATGAGCAATAACCTGATGCCATCCGCCTGTGAGACCGACGTTGCAGGACTGGTCGGAATGTACGCCATGGTGTTGGCGACAGGAAAGCCCAGCGCCATCGTGGATTGGAACAACAACTACGGGGACGACCCGGACAAGGCTGTCATCTTCCATTGCTCCAATCTGCCCAAAGACATCTTCGCCCAGGAAGGGATCGCCGCCGAGGACATCCCGGTCATGGACTACCAGGCCATCATCGCCGGCACGGTGGGCAAGGAGAATACCTACGGGACGATCGTCGGGCGCGTTCGGGAGACTCCCTTCACCTACTGCCGCGTGTCACCCGATGATCTGAACGGAAGCCTCCGGGCATACTTCGGGGAGGGCCGCCTGACCAACGATCCTCTGCGGACCTTCGGCGGCTACGGAGTCGTCCACATCGACCACCTACAAAGGTTGTTGACGTACATCTGCGAGCAAGGCTTCGAGCACCATGTGGCGCTTAGCCCTTCGCTCTGCGCTTCGATCCTGCAAGAGGGCCTTGGCAAGTACATGAGTTGGGACCTCTACCATCACAGGGGAAGCGAGAATGCCCGCTAACGCGGCCAAGGCCGCCCGGGCAGGTCGTGGAGGAGTCTCCGGATGAAGTACGCCATCGGTGTGGACTTTGGCACGGAGTCCGGGAGGGCGGTTCTGGTCGAAGTCGGCACCGGGCATGAGGTGGCGACGGCAGTGTATCCCTATTCAAACGGAGTCATCGACGAAAGGCTCCCGGAGACGGCGCTCCCACTTGCGCCCGACTGGGCCCTGCAGGACCCTGAGGATTACCTCCGTACGTTCCAGATCACAATCCCGCGCGTGCTGCAGGACGCCGGAGTGTCCCCCCCGGACGTCATCGGTGTCGGGATCGACTTCACCGCCTGCACGATGCTCCCAGTCCGGTCGGACGGAACGCCCCTGTGCATGCTCCCGCAGTGGCGCGGCGAGCCGCACGCCTGGGTGAAGCTCTGGAAGCACCATGCCGCCCAGCCCGAGGCAGACAAGATCAACCGAGTGGCCCGGGAGACGGGGCAAGCCTGGCTCGACCGCTACGGCGGCAAGATTTCTTCGGAGTGGTTCTTCGCCAAAGCCCTGCAGATTCTGAATGAGTCTCCCCAGATCTACGCCGCGGCAGATCGGCTGATCGAGGCGGCGGACTGGGTAGTCTGGCAGCTGACGGGGGTTGAGACCCGCAACTCATGCACCGCCGGCTACAAGGCTCTCTGGTCCAAGCGGGAAGGTTTCCCTCCACAGGATTACTTTGGAGCCCTCCACCCCGAGTTCGCCGGTGTCGTGGACACGAAGATGTCCCCGGACATTCGCCCCGTGGGGGAGAAGGCTGGAGGCCTGACGCAACAAGCCGCTGCCTGGACGGGCTTGATGCCTGGGACCGCAGTGGCAATCGCCAATGTGGACGCCCATGTGGCCGTCCCGGCCGCGACGGTTACGGACGTTGGCCGGATGGTCATGATCATGGGCACCTCCATCTGTCACATGGTTCTGGGACGGGAAGAGCACCTCGTCCCAGGCATGTGCGGGTGCGTGGAAGACGGGATCATCCCAGGCTTCTTTGGCTACGAAGCGGGTCAGTCTTGCGTGGGAGACCATTTCGCATGGTTCGTGGAGAACTGCGTTCCGGCTCGAATCGAGCGAGAGGCTGCCGAACAAGGGATCGATATCCATACCTGGCTTGAACGCAAGGCCGCAGCCCTCCTGCCGGGGGAAAGCGGGCTTCTGGCTCTCGATTGGTGGAATGGCAATCGGTCGGTGCTGGTCGACGCGGATCTGGCAGGCGTGCTTCTCGGCGCCACGCTCGCCACCAGGCCGGAGGAGATCTACCGGGCACTGATCGAAGCCACGGCGTTTGGCACGCGCGTGATCGTCGAGACCTTCCAGCAGAACGGCGTCCCGATTCACGAGCTGGTGGCTTGCGGTGGATTGCCGGAGAAGAACAAGCTGCTGATGCAGATCTTCGCCGATGTCACCGGCCTGCCCATCAAGGTCAGCTCCTCGACGCAGACACCCGCCCTGGGCTCGGCCATGTTCGGCGCCGTGGCAGCCGGAGCACGCTCGGGTGGCTACGACACGATCTATGAGGCGGCGAAGCACATGGCTCGCCTGAAGGACGAGGCCTTCGTACCTGACCCGAATCACCACACAGCCTACAGTGAACTGTTCACGGAGTACCTGCGGTTGCACGATCACTTCGGACGCGGCGAGAACGATGTTCTCAAGCGGCTGAAGCACTGGCGGGCCGACGCGCGCAGCCGAGCGGGGGTCGTCCATGCTTGAGGCCCTGCGGGAAGACCTGTGCCGGCTGCACCTGGAGCTGCCCAAGAACGGCCTGGTCACCTGGACGAGCGGTAACATCAGCGCCCGCGATTCAGCCACAGGACTGGTAGTGATCAAGCCGTCGGGGCTACGTTATGAGGACCTTCGTCCCGAGCACATGGTAGTTGTCGATCTCGAAGGCCAGCTGCAGGAATCGGGTTTGCAGCCCTCCTCGGATACGGCCAGCCACTTGTACATCTACCGGCAGCGCGCCGACGTCGGTGGCATCGTCCACACCCATTCCCCCTATGCCACAGCGTTCGCCGCCAATTACCGCTCAATCCCGGTCTACCTGACGGCTCACGCCGACGAGTTTGGCGGCCCAATCCCCTGCGGGGGGTTCGCGCCCATTGGAGGGGAAGAGATCGGCCGGGTCGTGGTGGAAAGCATCGGCACATCCTGCGCGGTCCTGCTCAAGAACCACGGCGTGTTCACCGTGGGCCCGACGGCGGAGGCGGCCGTCAAGGCCGCGGTCATGGTCGAGGATGTCGCCCGAACCGCATGGCTCGCGCTGCAATTGGGCCATCCGGAGGAAATCCCCGCGGAGACCGTGACAGCCCTGCATCGCCGCTACAAGGATTACTACGGACAGAAGTAAGGAAGCCCAATTGACAGAAGGCGCGGCCTAGGCGGAGATCACTGGCTAGTCCGAAACAGGAGCCAAGGACAGAGGGGGTCTTGCAGTGACGGCCCTCGCACGTAGCCACACCACGGCTGCCGGAGGAGCCGCAGACGAAGCAAGCGCGTAGCCTTTCATGCCTGGGACTGCCCCACCTGCGCCGCCTTCTCCAAGATTCCTGCTTTCAGTTCCATGAACCTCCCCACCAGGGCATCCAGTTCGTTTCGCGCCGATGGCTCGAAAGAATATTGCAGGTAGGTGTCACCACGCAGCTGGACGCCAAGAGCCGTCAGACGATGATGGCCCACCGTGATCGATAGCTGTTCGATCTTGTCAAGAGGCAGGTAGGTCCACAGTCCCCCGTACCTCTCGTGGTCGCCTTTGTGCGGGATCTCCTGGATGGTGATCAGCTCGCGGTCCGTCAGGATCGTCGCATGCGTCGGAGAAACCGTGCGGCGGTAGGTCCGGCCGAATGCCGAAGCGACCCCTACCAGGATTTCAGGCTGAAGAATCGCCTGAACGACCACCTCACCCTCGAGCAGGCAACGACCTGCATAGTTCATGAACTTGAGATTCCGCCTGCCCCACGCCTTGAAGGGATCTGGGCTTGCGGCGGAGGATGCCGTCGAGGCCGCTTCACCCGTGCGGATCCGCCTCATGATCGGGGCAAACAGGAAGTCGGTCACTGCATTGAAGCGAATCGTTGATGATGTGGGAGCGAGGCCGTCTTGCCCCAGACCCATGATCGTAATCCGGGCGTCCAGCAGAGCGGAGCTGACCCGAAGACAGGTGATCCCGCACATGGGGTAGCGGCCCGCGCCAAGCCTGTCGCCGTGCATCTCCAGGATGCAGACCTCGCCGGAAGAGGCGCACACCAGCTTCTCTGTCTCGCGGTGAAGAAAGCCCTCGTAGGTCGGCGCAACGACGACGTTGGGGAACGGGACCCCTGCCTGCTGGAGGGGCTCGAAGAAGGGCCAGTACGCCCCAGGGGCGTCCGCATAGCTGGCAATCGACCTTGCCCAAGATCGCTGTGACTGTTCGAAAGGGGTTGGTCCGATCGAGGCGTTAGTCGCCCGGCCAGTCCCGGCGTACTTGAGCGGGTGCAGTGAGCTGCGCAACTTCGCCCGCATACCTTGGCGCTTTCATTCGCCTTGAGATCAGGCAGAATCCAATCAGGGACTCGGCGTTGCAGCTCAAGATCGATTCGCCGCTGAGTCCGGCAGGTTGGATTCGCTATCATTGTCAAACAGACGAAGGTGGCCACGAAGCACTGAATGTCATCCCCAAGGCGTGATTGCCGAGCAACACCCCAACCTGCCGATGGCTCCGCCTCAGGTCCCCGGAGGGAGATGCGTCTAGAATGCCGATCACCTTGGGCGCATGCGCTCGGTGTGAAGCAACCATGGGATGCTAGAGCTCGCGGCCGGGGCCTCTGATCGATTCGGCCGGATTGCCTACGCCTGCAAGAAGCCGCCGGTTCAGTGACTTGTGCCCACACAGGGCTGCTCCCCGTCCATAACCCCACCCACGCCGTTCCAACATGCGCCGGGATCCCATCTCGGGCTCACCGCCGCCTCACCCGGCTGGCGAGAAGAGCAATCGCGGAATCCCCCCTTGACAGGCGAATTGGCCATCGGGCGTTGCGCAGTTGGACCCAATCCTCTCAGGAGTCTGCTTTGGCGGTCCGGGACGGCTTTGTGGATCTCCTCGCCTGCGACAGCCGCCTCTCGTACTGACTCGATTCCCTTCAACATCCTCCCGCAGCGAAGCCCAGGGATCCTCCAGGGAGGTCCGTTCGCGCGCAGTGCTCAGGGGCCTGCCTCTCAGAGGCGTCCAGACCGGCGGGGCATCTCATGGAGTACGACTACCGTCTGGAGTCCTGTCTCCCGGACTCCGTTCGCGCCCGCATGCGCGCCTCTTGCTCCCGCAGCTCGGGAGTGAGGTTCGGCCCGAAGTCATCGGCCTCAAAGACTGGGCGGATCTCAAATTCGGCCGCCTCCCGCTCCGGGTTGGGGATGCGCTTGGCCCATTCGATCGCCTCTTCCATCGA
>JALHUE010000462.1 GCA_022866145.1 Anaerolineales bacterium
GAGTCTCCGGCTTGGACCGCGGCCAATGTCCTTTCGAGGTCTCAGGCCTCTGGGCGGGGCTGGTTGCCCAGGATATCTTCGATCTCAGCTAACACGGCGTCCGTCAATTGGGCAGGGACGTCGACCGCCAGCAGGTTGTCCTCCACCTGGGCGGCGCGCGTCGCTCCGGTGATCACGCTTGTGATCTGCGGCCGGCGCAACAGCCATCCAATGGCCAATTGCGGCAGGCTTACCCCCAGCTTGTCGGCGACCTTCTTCAGTCGATGGGTCTTCTCAAAGTTGTCCTGGGTGAGGATGCCCTTCAGCCAGGCGTACTTGCGCAGCGACAGGCGAGCGCCCTCCGCCGACCCGTCATCGTACTTGCCGCTCAACAGCCCGGACCGGAGCGGACTCCAGGTCACCAGGCCGAATCCCAGATCGTCAGCGGCCTGGACCAGTTCATCTTCTACGATCCGGCGGACAAACATGTTGTAGTGGGGCTGTTCGACCATCGGAGGCACCAGTCCCCACGTTTGGGCCAGGCCGTGCGCGCCGGCGATCTGAGCAGCCCGCCACTCGGACGTGCCCCAGTACAAGACCTTGCCCTGATGCACCAGGTCGTCCATTGCCCGCACGCTTTCTTCAAGCGGTGTCTCGGCATCGAAACGATGGCAGAAATACAGGTCGAGGTACTCGGTCCCGAGGCGCTTCAGCGAAGCATGGCAGGATTCCATGATGTGCTTGCGCGACAGCCCCCGCCCATTGACGCCGGGCATGGTCTGCCAGAACACCTTGCTCGAAAGGACCAGGCTTTGGCGCGGCAGTTCACGGATGATCTCGCCCATCACGCTTTCCGCCCGCCCCTCGGCGTAGATGTCCGCGTTGTCGAAGAAGTTGACCCCAGAGTCGTACGCCTTGAGGAAGACCTCCCGGGCGGTCTGGTTGTCAATTTGCTCGCCGAAGGTGATCCAGGCCCCGAGCGAGATCTCGCTCAGTTTGAGACCGGTTCGACCCATTCTGCGGTAGTTCACGCCATCGCTCCTACGCCTGGGGGCGGTTCCCCGCCTGGTCACCTGCCCGGCAGTACCACAGGATTATACCTATCGGGTCGGTCCCAAAGCCTATACTCAGTTGGCCGACTGCGCCGGCCAGCCACCGGCTTCCGTCCGTTGGCCCGGTGATTCCCATCCCTTGATTGCTGCCCATCCCTCGGGTTCGGGGCAGACAGGGACGATGCCGGCCCTCATCGCTCAAGGAGGATGTGATGTCTCACTTCCGACGAACGCTGTTCCCGATTGCCGCGCTGGTCCTGGCGGCACTGGCCTGCACGACCGCCTCGCGCCTGTTCCAACCCGAGCAGGGAGTCGCACCCGGTGCGGCGCCCGAGCCGACAGCGACCTTCCTTCCGGCCGAGGCCGCACCGACGGAGGTCAGGCGGCTGGCCGAGATTCCCACCCCTACGCCCTTCCACGTGGAAGGCGAGGATGATGTGCGTAGCGCGCTTGACCTTACCAAGCCCGACCATATCGACTACTTCGACAATCCTCCGGCCTGGTTTGACTATGACACGCCCGGCAGGGCGGCCTACCGCGTGGAGGATGGGCATCTCTACGGCAAGGACTACGAGCCCGAGCCTACCTTCAGCTGGTGGTCGAATACCGACCGACAGTCCGGGAACGTCTATGCCGAGGTCAGCGCCACCAACGGGGACTGCGTCGACAAAGACGCGGTCGGCATGGTGATCCGGGTCGACAGAGAGAAGGGCGCAGGGGGGTATGCGCTTGAGCTTGCCTGCGACGGCCACTTCCGGTTCGTGAACCACGTCCAAGGCAAAGGCGCCTATGAGCTGATCGACTGGACCTTCTCTGACGTGATCAATACCGGCGAAGGTGCCACCAACCGCCTCGGGATTTGGGGCTACATGGGGAAGTTCGAGGTCTTCGTCAACGGGGTGAAGGTTGGCGAGTTCCTCGACAAGGACTACACTCAAACCTACGGCACCTTTGCATTGTATGTGAAGGCCGAAAGGACCTACGACTTGGAAGCCACCTTCGACGACTTCGCCTTCTGGCACATTCCCTTCCTGCCATGACCCGGAGCGGGCTCGCCCTCCTTCTCGTCAGCGCCCTCCTGCTGGGCTGCAACCGCGCAGCCGATCAGACGCCGCCGGGCAACGTCGCCACCGATGTCGCCGCCACCCTGACGGC
>JALHUE010000463.1 GCA_022866145.1 Anaerolineales bacterium
ACAGTAGGAGAACGGACCAAGGCGGAGGGTGTTACACCCGGCCGAGGACGTAGCCCCCTGTGGGGGTGTAACATTCGGCCCAGAGCGCCGTTTTCATGAAGACAACCGTGCCAATCACCGATGCCCGCCTGGTGTCCCAGGCCAAGCGAGGAGACGAGGACGCCTTCGCCGAGCTGTACCGCCGGTATGCCGACTCGATGTACCGCTACGCTCTAGCGCGAGGTCTGCCTCCAGCGGATGCGGAGGACGTGGTGTCCACGGTGTTCCTGCGGGCGTACCAGTCGCTGGCTGGCTATCGCGAACGAGGCTGGCCGTTTTCAGCCTACCTGTACCGCATCGCTCGCAACACCCTGATCGATCTGTACCGCAAGGACCGGCATGTGGCGGGGGACGACGAACAGGGGGAGCACTCGAAGTCCGATGTCGATGTTTTCGAGGAGGTCGCCCTTCGTGAGCAGCTTGCAGCGGCACAGGCTGCCCTGGCGGGGCTCCCCGAGGACTACCAGGAAGTGATCCGCCTGCGCGTGCTGCTGGAGTTGCCGACGCAGATGGTCGCGGTCTGGATGGATAGGAAGGAAGGCGCGGTGCGGGTGCTGCTCCACCGAGCCCTGCATGCCCTTCGGGCGAGGATGGTTCGAGACGATGGATGGGTCTGATCATCGGCAGGCGGAAATCCTGGATGCCTGTCTGACGGAACTGATCTCGGGAAGCGCCTCGGTCGACGATCTGCTCCGGGCGCACTCGGCGGACGCCGACTGGCTGCAACCACTGCTGGTCTCCGCCCAACAGGCGCGTCAGGCGGTCGAGCTGCCGGCGATGCCGCCAGAGGCCCGGCTGGTGGTCGAGCGCCGCTTGCGGGCGCACATTCGGAGCCGGGTTCACCGGGCAGCCCCTAGACGAGCCAGGCGCCTGCGCCCGGCCTTCGTCCTGGCCTCCCTCGCGCTGGTTGTCGCCTTGCTTGGATCGGCGAGCGGGATCGCTTACGCTGCCGAGGCCAGCCTGCCCGGCGATGGGCTGTATGTGGTCAAGACCGCCCTGGAGCAGGCGCGGCTCGCGCTTTCCCAGACACCCGAGGGCGAGGCGGCCCTCCTGGCTGCAATCACTGAGAAGCGGCTGCAAGAGGCGGAGCAATTGTCGGCACGCGGCCGTCATCGGGACCTGCCCGCGGCGCTGCAAGGGTATGGCCGGGCGGTGGATAGACTGCTGGCACTGGCGGACCAATTGCCAGCCCAAGATGGAAGCGCATCGCTGCAAGCGATCGAAAGGGAATTGGCTCGACAGGCCCAGGTTCTCTCCCGTCTGCAGGCGAAGGCACCGCCTGCGGCCCAGGCCGGACTGATGCGGGCGCTGCAGGAATCCGCCCGCAATCGCGGCGCGGTCAAGAAGATGCTCGAAGAGCGACAGCCAGAGCCTGGCCCACCCCCGGATCGCGGCCAGAAGGTGACGCCGGCAAGCCCCGTGACCCCGGGCAAGGACAAGGAGCCGGGAAAGGGCCAGGGTCGGGGGCGGCCGACGGAGGCCGCTCCGAAGCGGCCTTGACGCCGTGCGGAGACACTGAGGCTTCCGCCGGGGATCCCCAGCACGGGTTCTGACTTCCTGCCAGTCACCTCATCCGCGAAGGCAAACAGGCCGCCCCCTCCAATCCAGCCCGCGCGCGGGATCTCCATCTTCCATAGGCTGCTCCATCTGGGGTTAGGGGGGGTGACCCGTGTCGCCGGCATGAGGGCGCAGACGCAGGCTTACCGGCAGCAGCGAAGGCGGAAGCGATACAGGCGCTGTTGGTCGCCGTCGAAGCCGCAGTGCGGGCAGAGGTCGAGGTTCTTGCGCGCCGGGTCATCGGGGGAATGCGCCACCCGTGGAGGGGAGCCGCAGTATCGGTACTCGCATGGGTCGCTGGGCGCGGCGCGGCGGTAAAGTCGCGGCAGCGAGTTGGTTGGGGGGGCGAAGGGTCTCTGTCTCCGCT
>JALHUE010000464.1 GCA_022866145.1 Anaerolineales bacterium
ATCCGTCCGCGGCTCGCGCATTGGGCGCCGCGTGCAAGACTCGAGCCACTCAATCGTGTTCTGCCGGTACGGCTCGCACAGCGAATCGATGGTGTCGGCAAGCACTCGGGCATCGTGGAAGTAGGTCGACATGGATCCTGCACCTCCCTGGCTCACACCGCCACACCCCGCAGCGGCAATTGGGAAGATGCAAGGAGCAGGCCAATCGTCCGTTCCGACCGACGATCGCCCTGCATTTTCCCCGGCGTATCTCCGGCTGCTGCCGGATGGCGGGCTCGCCAGGCGGGCGGCCGAAGCCCAGCGCAGGCTTCTGGCATGCAACTTGTGCGGCCGCAGTTGCGGCGTCGACCGACGATCCCAACTCGGCGGCTGCCGCACAGGCACCACGGCCCAGGTCGCCTCCTTCGGACCGCACCACGGCGAGGAGGAAGTGCTGCGCGGCTGGGCGGGCTCCGGGACGATCTTCTTCGGGTCGTGCAACCTGCACTGCGTGTTCTGCCAGAACGCCGACATCAGCCAGACGCTTGGGGGCAGCTTGATGCCGGCGAGCGAACTGGCCGAGGTCATGCTCTGGCTCCAGGCGCGGGGCTGCCACAACATCAACCTCGTATCACCGACGCATGTGGTGCCGATGATCCTCGAGGCCGTGGCCGAGGCCGCCGGGCGTGGCCTGCACCTGCCGCTGGTCTACAACACCGGCGGCTACGATTCGCTTGAGACCCTGGCGCTGCTGGACGGAGTGGTCGACATCTACATGCCCGATATGAAGTACGCCGAGGCGGACGTGGGGCTCCGGCTGTCCGGCGCTAAGGGCTATCCAGCCGTCAACGCCGCCGCCGTCCGGGCCATGCAGCACCAGGTCGGCGACCTGGAGATCGATGGGCGAGGCCTGGCCCAGCGCGGCTTGCTGGTGCGCCACCTGGTTCTGCCCGAGGGATTGTCCGGCACGGAGCGCATCCTGCGCTTCCTGGCGGCCGAGATCTCGCCCCACACCGCGGTGAACCTGATGGCCCAATACCGGCCTGCTTACCGGGCCGACGCCATCCCGGAATTGCGGCGGCGGACGACGGCGGCGGAGTACGACGTCGCCTGGCAGGCGGGGGTTGAGGCCGGCCTGACACGGCTGCCCCTGTGCTCTCGTTGATTGAGGGGTGAGGCCAGGGGACGGCACCCACCTTCGACGCCTGCGGGGCTGGCCCCGCACGTCACATTTCCACCCAGGGTGAGGCGGCGAGCGCTCAGTACAGGAACATCGGCAAGCCGTCGAAGCTGCGGATCCTCGGCCGGTAGGCATCGACGTCGTACAAGGCGTCGACATCGACCTTCCGTGCCCCGGCCCGGGTCTCCGTCATCGACACGTGCGTGTACACACCCTTCTTCAGGGCAACCATCCTCCCGGTCTTGCCGGCCATCAACAGGTCGGCGGCCAGGCTGCCGTAGTTGCCGGCGACCATCAGATCCAAAGCGTCGGGCGGCCCGCAGCGCATCAGGTATCCAAGCTGCTGTTGTACGATTCCTACGCCGGTCAGTTCCTTGAGGATGTCGCCGGTGATCAGCCCGACTCCGCCCAGCTTCTTGTGTCCGTAGGAGTCGGCCTGCCCCCGCTCGACCATCTCGCTGCCCTGCATCTGGGCACCCTCAGAGATTGTCATCATGGCATAGCTGCTGGGATTGGATCGCCGGTCTTCCATCAGCAGCTTCGCCAACTTCTCCGGGTCGAAGGACACCTCGGAGATGATCACGCGGTCGACGGCGCCGAGGTACCCGGAAATCAGCGAAGTCTCCCCGCTGTTGCGCCCGAACAGCTCGATCACAGCAATGCGTTCATGGGAACCGGTGCTGGTGCGCAGGTTTGTGATGAACTCGACCGAGCGGGTGACGGCGGTCGAAAAACCCAGGCAGTAGTCTGTGCCGGATACATCGTTGTCCATTGTCTTGGGAATGGCGACTACCGGCACACCTTCGTCATGCAGGCGCAGGCCGTAGGATAGGGTGTCGTCCCCCCCGATAGGAACCAGGGCATCCACTTTTAGGTGCTCGAGGACGGACAACACATGCGGGGTGAAGTCCTGGACCTGATCGCCCTTCACCTGGGCCTTGAGGAACTCGGGAGCGTCTTTCACTTTGACCTTGCTAGGGTTGGTGCGAGAGGTGTGCAGAAAGGTCCCTCCGTAGCGGTCGACCGTACGCACAACAGCCGGTGTCAGGTCGAGCACGTTGGCCGCCGAGCCGCTGTCGGCAGGGTTGAACTCCAGCAGGCCCGCCCAGCCTCGCCGGATCCCTAGTACCTGGTGGCCTTCGGCCACCACTCGGTTGACGACGGCTTTGATCGCCGGGTTCAGGCCTGGGACGTCGCCGCCTCCTGTCAGAATGCCGATTCTCATGATCTCTCCTCGAGTTGAGGGGTTCGCCGCGGTGGGCTACAACAGGCATCACCTGCAGCCCTGGCTGACCCCCGACGCCCATGCGCCACAGTCAGGCTGGGCCGGCCGCCCCCCTGAATCGATCCAGCTGTCGCTGGAAGAACTCGTTTCCCGGCGACAGGCCCAGCGCCTGTTCTTCCCAGTGAGCGGCGGTGCCGGCGTCGCCGGCGGCATACCAGGCCTCGGCCAGGGTATCCAGCACATCCGCGTCAGCGGGTGCTAGCTCCTGGGCACGCTGGGCCGCCCGTAGGGTCTCCTCCGGATACTTCTTGCGCAGGGCGAGATGCCAGGCCAGGTTGTTGAAAACCTCGGCGCTGGCTATCGGGGCTTGAAGCGCCCTGTCCAGCAGAGACCGCACGCTGCGCATCAGCAGCGGGCTGCACTCGGGCTCATCATCTGCCAGGCGGCAGTAGGCCTCGACCAGGAACGCATACTGCCACTGATCATAGAGGCGCCGGAGTTCGGCCACCGGCTCCGCCTGATCGACGACCTTCAGATCGACCAGGCGGTCGTCGACGGCCTGATAACCTCCGTTCCGCCGAACGACCTTGAGCGCCGAGGACTGCTTGCCGCGCCGATCGCCCCCGGCTTGCTCCCCGGCTTCCAGGGCCAGCAGCAAGCGCTCGGCCAGCGGGCCGGTGGCTACCTGGAACGTGCTCAACATGCGCTCGACCACCTCAGGCCCGACCAGAATGTTGCCCTGCACCGAGACAGCCTCCGACGTGCGATGGCCAGCCCAGGCCTGGGTGCTGGCGCCGGTGTGGGCGGCCGCGTTCCCGTGCCGGTCGACAATGCCGACCTGGCGCACCCCGGGGTCGGAATCTCGAGCCAGGATGGCGTCGAGGGCCTGCTGGGCAGATGCGCCCTCGCCCAGCGCTTGCAGCGCCCAGGGTGCGAGGTGCGGGTTGGTCAGAGCTTGCGTGGCAACCGCTCCGACCTCGGCCTGCATCCAGGGAACAATGTAGCCGACGTCCAGGACGCGGGAAGCCACTGCCACCCCCCACTCCCGGCGCTCGGGATCCATGGCAACGATAGAGAACGTCCCCGTCATCCCTCCCGGGCGTTTGCCACCGCCCGAGGGGCCAACTGCGCCTGGGGCGCGCAGCGGCTGGCCTGGGCTCTGCGAGAAGCCCTTGGGCTGGCGGATTCGCGACGGCACTTGCGGCTCACCCCTGCGCATGGTCATCCCTGTCCGCAGCCTCCGAGGGTTCACTGCAGCCGGAGCGGTTCGAGGCGCAGGCTTCCTTCACCCAGCAGCGAGATCAGCTGGGCATGCAGGTCCTTGCAGTATCCGGTCGTGGCATTGGGGAACTCGAGGTTGTAGTGACGGGCGGCCTCGTAGACCATGAAGGCGAACCGGTCTCGTCCCGGGTAGGAGAGCAGCAGGCCGTGCACGCGCCGCAGCCGCCGCGCATCGCGATCCTTGTC
>JALHUE010000465.1 GCA_022866145.1 Anaerolineales bacterium
CGCGCGAACACGGCGATAGGCAGGCCGTCGATCGGGGGATGGGGTTGGGTTAGCCTGGCTGGTTGTGGTTGGCCGCCGGCGCATGCGGCAGCCAGATGGTGAAAGCCGTGCCCATGCCGGGAGCGCTTTCCAGCGTGATCCGCCCTTGATGCCGGCGCAGGATCTCCTGGCAGATAGCCAGCCCCAATCCGGTCCCGGGCACACCTAGCTGTCGGCTGGCTGTGCCGCGGAAGAAGCGCTCGAACACCCTTGGCTGCTCATCCGGCAGGATCCCCGTTCCGGTGTCAGCCACCGTCAGTGTGATCCAGGAATCCGCCTCGCCTGGAACCAGCCGGGTCGCGACTCGGATCGACCCACCCTCCGGCGTGTAGTTCATGGCATTCGTCAGCAGGTTGGCCATCACCTGGTTGAGCATGTGCTCGTCCACATACACCACCGGCAGATCAGCCTGAGGTTCAAACAGCAGCTCGATAGAATGGTCGGCCAACAGGCGCCTGCGGTCGTCCACCAGGCTGCGGGCCATGATGTTCAGGTCCACTGGCCGCCTAGTCATGGCGGCCGTTCCGGCGTCCAGGCGTGAGATCGAAAGCAGGTCCTCGATCAGGTCCACCAAGCGGTCGGTCTCTCGGTTGAGGGTCTTCCTGTACTCCTGGGCTTTCTCACCCTGCGCCGTCGCCAGGAGTTCCAGGTAGAGGCGGATATTGGTAAGCGGTGTCCGCAGCTCGTGCGATACGTCGGCTACGAATCGCGTCTTGAGCTGATCGGCCTCGCGGGCCGCCTGCAGCGCCTCGGCCAGCTTGGCCGTGCGTTCGGCCACCATGTTTTCGAGTTGCGATGTGTACTGGCGGAGTCGATCGTACAGTGCGGCATTTTCGATGGCGATCGAGAGCTGGTCGGCGAACAAAGTCAGCAGGCGCAGATCGCTCACCGTCAGCCCCCCGCGCACCGGTGACTCGATGTTCAGTACACCGACCACCACCCCGCCCTTGTGCAGCGGGACGGCGATCTCGGACTGGGTGTCGGCCAGGGCGGCATGGTAGTCCACATCCTGCGATACATCCGGCAGGAAAGCCGGCTGGTCGGTTGCTGCCACACGGCCGATGATGCCGCGGCTGATGGGCACGGTGGTGCCCACTTCCTGCAGCGCGCCGCTGGACGCCTCGACCTTGAGTTCCTGGCCGTCAACCAGCAGTAGTTCGGCGCGGGGATAGCCCAGAACACTGCTGACCTGCTCGATCACTTCCTGCAGCAGCTGGCGCAACTCGAGACGCTGGTTGATCACCCGGCCTACCTGCTGCACGGCGGTCAACTCGGCCAGGTTGCGCTCGATCTGTTCGAAGCGGCGGGCGTTGAGCAGTGCCAGGCCGAGCTGCTGGCAGATAGCTTCCAGCATTTCCAGCCCGCCTTCGTCGAAGACCTGATCGCCGAAAATGGTCACCACTCCCAGCAGCTGGCCTCCAGCCAGGATCGGCGCGGCCAACGCCGAGCCGCCCCCGGCGTCCACCTCTGGGATTCGCGCCCAGCGCTCGTCTTGGAGCACATCGCGGATCAGCACCGGCAGGCGGTGGGCGGCGACCCAACCCTGCAGCCCACGGCCGGGGGCGGTGTTCAGCAGGCGCTCGAGCTCGAGGCGGTCGAACGCGGTCAGCTGGTGGCCGGCGACGATCCGCAGCTCGCCGCTCTCGTCGTCATACAGACAGGCCGTGGCCGATTTGCCGCCCAGGTGCTCCGTAATCAGCACCAGCGCCCGTTGCAGCACGTCCGTCGGGTCGAGCGTCGTCGAGATCTGGCGCATCAGCACATACAACAGTTCTTGCTTGCGGCGCTCGGCATCCATCTGTTGGTACAGGCGCGCATTGTGAAGGGCGATGGCCACCTGATCCTCGAGCAGATCGAGCAGCAACAGCTCCTCGGCGCTGAACTCATGTGGGCGCAGATAGGCGACATTCATCACGCCCAGCACGTGCTCGCCCATGCAAATCGGGACGGCGATGATGGCGCCATCCCAGTTCCAGCCCTCGAAAAGAGGGTGCTCCAAGGTGCTGGGAACGACGATCCGTTCACGCCGGCTGACGGCGGTGCTGGCGATACCCTCCGGCCGCGGCCGGGCCTGCGGTTCCTGCTGCTGCTCGCCGGCCCAGCGCGCAGCTGCGAAGCGCAGTTCGCCTTTGTCGACCAGGAAGATTTGTGCTTCGTCAGCCGCCAGCATGTGCAGCGCCGAGGTCAGGATGGTCTCCAGCACCGGCTGCAGTTCCAGCGATGACGTCATTCGCAGGCTGGCCTCTCGCACCGCTTCTAGGGCCGCGCTGTGCCGCCGCTCCCGTTCGAAGGTGCGCATGCGGGCGATCGCCAGCGCCACCAGGTTCGCGCCCTGCTCGGCCAGCGCCACGTCGGCTTTGCGCAACCGGCTCCCGCCGCGGAAGATCACCTCCGCCGATCCCAGCCACTCGCTGCCCGTCATCAGCGGGACCAGCAGAAGGCTGGGCTGGGGGGCGGCGCCGGCCGGGCTGTCGTTGCGGCGCACCGCTGCCGGAAGCTCCTCCATCTGGATGGGATGGCCGAACCGCAGCACCTGAAGCGCCAGCTCGGTGCCGAGGTCCGGGGAGATCTCCTCCGCCAGATTCGTGCCGGCACCGGTGGCGGCGGCCAGGATGGCCTGCTCTCTCTCCCCCTCCCACAGGCGGATGCAGCAGCCGTCGGCCTCCACCAGGCGGCACATCCGGTCAGCCAGGGAAAGCAGCAGCTGGTTCAGATCCGTGGCCAGCAGAGCGGCGTACGTGATCTCATGCAGCAGCGAGAGTTGGCCAAGGCGAACGTGCCCTTCTTCAAAGGCTCGCGCGCTCTGCAGCACGACCGCCGTTTGATTGGCAAACAGCTCGAGCAGGTCAACGTCAGTCTGGGTGTACGGCATCTGGTCCGAGGATCGGGTGAGATCGAGCACGCCGAGGAGCTGGCCCTGCCAGATCATGGGTGCGCCGATCACGGCCGCGAATGAGTGGTCCCCCTCGAAGGCTGACGATCGGTTCTGCCAGGCATGGTAGTCCGGCACGATCAACGACTCCCCGGCCAGGGCCACAGCTCCGGCAAGACCCTCCCCGAAGGGGAGGACGGTATCCGTATAGTCGCGGCCAATGCCGATGCTGACGACACAGCGCAACAACCGTCGTTCGTTATCGGCGAGGTAGATCGCCCCACCCGTGCTGCTCAGCAAGCCGGCAGCTTTGCGGCAGATATCCTGCAGCAGCGTTGGAACATGCCGCTGCGAGATCATCGCCTCAGTCAGCTCGCGAATGACATCCAGCTGGCGCATCTGCAATAGGTGTTGCTGCTCGACCATCAGCCGGTGGATCCCGTGCGCCAGGTCGTCGGCGGCGGCCTGCAACACCTCGACCTCCGATGAATCGAAAGCATTGGGGTCGTGGGAATAGACCGTCAACGCCCCGACGGAGTCTTGACCGAGGCGCATCGGGATCGCCACCACCGAGGCCAGGCGGTGTTTGCGCAGGTACTCCAGCCAGGTGACCATATGAGGCGAGGTCTCGACGTCGCGCACGATCATGGCCACCCGCTCGCGAATTGCCGTGCCCGTTGGGCCCTGACCGGTCTCCAGGTTATCCCAGGTGATGTAGATCGAGTCGAGGTAGGCGGCCTGGATGCCAGCCCGCGCCACAGGCTGGACAACCGTGTCGCCCTCGCGGGCCAACCCGATCCATGCCAGAGGGTAGTGGCGCACGCTCACCAGCAGCTGGCAGAAGTCGGACATCAGCTGCCGTTGATCGCTCGATCGAACCATCAGCTGTCGGGCTGCAGTCAGCAGCTCCAGCGTTTCCCGCATGCGGGTGGTTTGCTCTTCGGGCACGCTCATGAACCGCACAAGGGCTGAGCCGGCAGGCCGGGGCTGGGTTGGATCTTGGGCGAGAGGGGCTTGGAGAGACGCGGGCCACGGCTCAAGAAGCGCCGCAGTGTCAAACCCAATCGCAAGCAGACGGAACGGTTCACCATTCGGCTGACGGGGCGAGTAGTTGGATTATACTTGGCTCCCGGCGCTTTGCCCGTCGGCGCATTCCCTCCGGGCCGCAATCGAGATGGAGAGACTCATGAGGGCCGACCCCTTCGGGGCACGACGCCAGATTTCAACTTCTGCCGGGCCGGCGACGATCTTTCACCTGCCGGCCCTTGGCCGCGCCGGCCTCACCGATTTGGATCGCCTGCCGTACACGATCCGCGTACTGCTTGAGACTCTGCTGCGGCAGGTCAACGGTCGCGAGATCACCGAGCAGGACGTGCTGTCCCTGGCCGCCTGGCAAGCCCACTCCCAGAACCGTCCTGAGGTCCCCTTCTTGCCGGCACGGGTGCTGATGCAGGATTTCACCGGCGTGCCGGCGATTGTTGACCTGGCCGCCATGCGAGCCGCGCTGGCCCGCCTGGGCGGGGATCCGCGCAAGATCAACCCTCGGGTGCCGGTCGATCTGGTCATCGATCATTCGGTGCAGGTGGACTTCTTCGCCTCGCCCGAGGCCTTGCGGCGCAACGCCGAACTCGAGTTTCAGCGCAACCGGGAGCGTTTCGAGTTCCTGCGCTGGGGCGAGCAGCGCCTTGAGCATCTGCGCGTCGTCCCGCCGGCAACGGGGATCGTCCATCAGGTCAACCTGGAGTACCTGGCCAGCGTGGTGCACGCTGTGCAGGCCGAGGGGGAGGTCGTTTTGCTCCCCGACACCGTGGTCGGCACTGATTCCCACACCACCATGGTCAATGGGCTCGGCGTCTTGGGCTGGGGAGTAGGGGGCATCGAAGCCGAGGCGGTCATGCTCGGCCAGCCGATCGTGATGGCGGCGCCGGATGTCGTCGGCGTTCACCTGGCAGGCGCCCTACCCGAGGGCACGACCGCCACTGACCTGGTCCTGACCGTCACCCAGCAGCTGCGGGCCTATGGCGTCGTCGACAAGTTTGTGGAGTTCTTCGGCCCGGGCGTGGCCTCGCTGCCACTGCCGGATCGGGCCACCCTTGCCAACATGGCCCCCGAGTACGGCGCCACCGTTGGCTTTTTCCCGGTGGACGACGAGACCCTGCGCTACCTACGCCTCACCGGCCGCCCGGAGGAGCTGCTCGACCGCGTCGAGCGCTATACCAAGGAGCAGGGCTTGTTTGCCGGGCCGGGTTCGCCCCCGCCGGAATTCACCCACGTCTTGCGCCTCGATCTCGCCAGCGTGGAGCCCAGCCTGGCCGGCCCGAAGCGGCCGCAGGATCGGGTCCCGCTGTCCGATCTCCAGCAGCAGTTCCGTTCGGCGCTACAAGCGCCGACTTCGAGCGACGGCTACGGCCTGCCGCCGCAGTCGCTAGACCAGAAGGCGACCGTCGGCAGCAACGGCTCGAAATCCGAGATCGGGCACGGAGCGGTCGTGATTGCGGCCATCACCTCCTGCACCAACACCTCCAATCCATCGGTGATGATCGCCGCCGGCTTGCTGGCCCGCAATGCCGCCGCCCGAGGCCTGTCACCCAAGCCGTACGTCAAGACCAGCCTGGCGCCGGGCTCACGGGTCGTCACCGAATATCTGGAGCAAGCCGGCCTGATGGAGCCGCTGGCGCAGCTTGGGTTCAACGTGGTCGGCTACGGCTGCACCACTTGCATCGGCAACAGCGGCCCGCTGCCGGGCGAGGTCATCCGCGCCATCAACGAATCCGGCCTAGTGACGACGGCAGTGCTCTCCGGCAATCGCAACTTCGAAGGCCGCATCAACCCGCATGTGCGCGCCAGCTACCTGGCCTCGCCGCCGCTGGTGGTCGCCTACGCCTTGGCCGGGACCACCGATATCGACTTGCGCCGCCAACCACTGGGAAGCGGAAGCGACAACCTGCCGGTGTACTTGAGGGACATCTGGCCCTCGCAAGCCGAAGTGCAGCAAGTGCTGCAGGCGGCGCTCAAGCCCGAGCTGTTCCGCCAGCGGTACGCCGAAGTCTTCACGGGCAACCCGGCATGGAACGCCCTCCCCGCTCCGGGCGGCGACCTGTTCCCCTGGTCGCCGGACTCGACCTACATCCAGGAGCCGCCCTTCTTCCAGGACTTCCCCCTGCAGGCATCGGAGCCCGCCAGCATCCTGGGGGCGAGGGTGCTGCTTCAGCTGGGCGACTCGGTGACCACTGACCACATCTCGCCGGCTGGCGCCATTCAGGCCGACAGCCCGGCGGGGATGTTCCTGATCGAGCACAAGGTGCAGCCGCGCGACTTCAACTCGTTCGGCGCTCGGCGCGGCAATGACCGCCTCATGACGCGGGGAACCTTCGGCAACATTCACTTGAAGAATCTACTGGTCCCCGGCACCGAGGGCGGGGTCACCGTGCACTTCCCCGACGGAGAGCGCATGAGCATCTTCCAGGCTTCGCTGCGCTACCGGAGTGAGGGTTTGCCGCTGCTCCTCCTGGCCGGCAAAGAGTATGGCACTGGATCGTCGCGCGACTGGGCCGCCAAAGGGCCCGCCCTGCTGGGGGTTCGGGCCGTCCTCGCCGAATCCTACGAGCGCATCCACCGATCGAATCTCGTCGGCATGGGGCTTCTCCCGCTGCAGTTCCTGCCCGGCCAATCCGCCCAATCCCTCGGGTTGACCGGAAGCGAGGTCTTCGATCTGGTGCTGCCGGAGTCCGGGCTCCAGCCCGGAGGTGAGATTCGCGTCCGGGCCGCTGCCTCCGACCGGACGGAGATCGCCTTCGCCGTCCGGGTTCGCATCGACACCCCGATCGAGCTCGACTACTACCGCCACGGCGGTGTGCTCCACATGGTCCTGCGCAACCTGCTCCAGCCAAGCGCCGACAGCCCGCCGTAGGTCGCAC
>JALHUE010000466.1 GCA_022866145.1 Anaerolineales bacterium
AGACCTCGGCGACGGGGCGGTGGCCGCCGAGTGGGCCTGCCTGGAGCTCGACCCCGACCAGATGCTGACCTGGGAGTGGGACGAGACCGCAGGTGTTCCGCGCTCCCAGACGCAGGGCTTCCAGGTCTGGACCTACCCCTCGGCCTACGCCTGGCGCAATGGCGATGCCGGGTGGATCGACAGCATCGGGTCCGCCGCCCAGATCATGCCCAGGCGCATGCCGCCTTGCGACGGGGAGTACGTCTACCACGTGCGTGCTTACCTGTACTACGAGCAAGCAGATGGAGGCCTGATCGAAATCCGCTCGCAGCCGAGCAATGCGATTGGGGTTCCCGGACCGGCCTGTCCCGAATACAGAGCGACCGTCGACTTGCGGCTGAACAGTCTCGTCATCGACGCCTCCAGCGACGTGGATGGGCTCGAGGCGCTTTGCTTCTTCTGCGATGAGGACGTCACCCAGGAGGCCTATGGCCTGCTCCGGGTCACTGTGGCGCACGAGGGTAGAGAAGAGGAGGTCGGTCGCATCGTGTTGTGGGACGAGATCTGCGGGACGGTGGGTGGGATCGACGCCTGTGGTGGCGAACGCACCCGGTCGATCCACGACGGCGAATACGACCTGACGCAGGAGACTATGACCTCGTGTGAGACCACCCCGGACGGGTCATGGGACTGCACCTCGCACGAGCGCGACCGCAACCGGGTGACTTTCCCGGTCTATGATGGCGACCAGATCTGGGTGTACCTGACCTTGCTCGACCACGACACGGGGACGGGTGATGACATCTTCTGCAACGGGATCGAGACAGGCGGGCCCATCAACATGGATGCGGACTATTGGCAGGAGGGTTCCCAACGCCACTGGGTGATCTACGACGACAACTCCGAGGCTTCCTGCCGCCTCTCCCTGGATTCAGAGGTGATATCCCGCACTCGGCTTTCCGTACCCTGAGGCATAGTGATGAATCGCTCCTTGCGCCTGCTTGTCCTGCTAGCGGTCTTCGCCTCCAGCTGCACTCGGCCGGATGGATTGGCGACTCCGACCCCGCCGCCTGCCAGCCCTCAGAGTTATGGCGCCGGACTGAAGGCCTGGATCGACCGGCCCCTCGACGGAACCGAGTACGCTTTGGGCGATTCGATCCCCATCCGATGGCACGCCACAAACACAGGCGGAATACAGGAGGTGGAGCTCCGCATCAATGGGGAGACTTGGCAGGTTGACCGGGATTTCGACCCAAATGGCCGGTTAGTCACCCAAGAACTGCTGTGGACCCCTCCGGCCGCCGGGGATTACCGGATTGAGGTCATCCCCTCCGGGGTGGAAGGGGCTGTGGGACCGGCGGCCGCCAAGCGGGTGACGGTGCTCGGTGAAGGCGGCCTCGTTCAGGGATTCGTCTTCAGTGACTTGAACCAGGATGGCGATGCAGAGGACGCCGGGGAAGGTCCCCTTGAGAATGTCGAAGTCTTCCTGCTCGAGTGCACGGAGAAGGTCAGCCAGCGGACGGATGCTGTGGGGGCCTTCCTATTCGAGGACCTTCCCTTCGGGGACGACTGCCGCCTGGACTTCGTCAGGACGGCCTGGAAACTGGTGGGCACGTCCCCGACGGGGATCGCCCTGCCGATCTATGTCCGACCCAGCCTCGAGCCAGGCAGTCTCACCGTGTTTCTGGCGCCGGAGGCCACACCCACCCCCACGGTGACCCCGACCCCCACGGCCACCCGCACGCCCATGCCGACGGACACTCCGCTCCCGGACGACGATCCGCCTCCAAAGCCCGGCGGCCTTTCGCCCAAGGAAGAGATCGTGGGGTGCTTGAGCGACATTGTCCTGGACTGGAATGAGCCGGACGATCCGAGCGGGATCGACCGCTATGAAGTCGAGCTGTTCGTCTCGCACGACAGCGGGGCTTCCTGGTCCAGCGTGGGCACCTGGCAAGTAGAGTCCACAAGCCTGGATGTCTCCGGAGAGACCGACTGCGGGGGCTTCTACTCGTGGAGCGTCAATGCGCGGGACAACGCCGGCAATTGGGGCCAGAAGAACTACGCCCAATTCGGCATCGATCTGCCGTGAACGGGTGAAGTTGTGGATCGACAAAGGACAGCTGACGTGGCGGTCCCACAGCGGGCCTGCTACCCGGCTGGGTCCGACCCGCCTCCACACGCCATCTCTGGCAAGACCATCGTGGGGAACCCCCGAGTCCGCGCCGTGCCCCCTGCCCTTGCCTCTTCGATATGGAGTTCGGATCTTCGCCAGGAGGCGATCCGCCGTGCGCAGCCGACCCCGTCTGACGCCGGCGGATTTCCTGTTCGAAGAGTCGTCTCAGCAAGAGCAGGCCCCGCCCAAAAAAGCCTCCCCTGGTATCTTCCGAGTAATCCGGTCCAACAATGGACCCGCGTCACTGGATGCTCGAAGTGTGAAAGTGGGAATTTGGGTGAGCGAAGGTTGATCTACTCGTGGCGGGCTGTGTTCGCGGGCCTGCGTCCAGTCGGGTAGCTTCAGCAAGCTCCAGGGCGGCCGCATCAGGTGGCCTGGCCTTGTTGCCCTGAGGTGGGCCGTGAATTGGTGCCCCCAACCCACGGCGGCCGGGCGAAAGCTGGCCTCCCCTCAGGACACCGTGACAGTGTGGCGGCTGGCGCGGTACACGCCGACGGCGTCGCCATGGTGTTGCGCTATCCCCTCCGGAAACGGGTGGCGATGACTGATCAGATCGGCGAGATTGTACGATCGCATACGCCTCCGGGACACGTGGAAGTCATAGTGAAGAACGGCCAACCTATCCAAGTGCTGTTCTTGAGCCTCGGCGCGAGCGTGCTGCATGCGTTTCTGTGGACCTGGGACACCAGCAAGACATGGGCGAGGCGTGCGACACCTGGAGGCGTAGTGTTGCACGGGGTGCTCGACCGAGGCTGCTGGAGCTGCCGCATCTGAACCCACCGCCAGGGCGAGACGGGCAGTGACAGTGGAGAACAGATGGAGATCAACCGAGCGCCGGTGCTGACCTTGCGGGCAGCCTTGGTGGCTGAACGGCTTGGCGACCGAGGCTCGCACCGCCCAGCGCGGGTCGCCGGTCATGAAGCTACCTGGCAGCAAGTTGATTCCCTGGAAGATCCAGACGCCCCCGCCCAGCACCATCAGGACACCCAGGACCATCGCGACAGTTGTCATGGATCGTCTCCTCGTCGTCAAACGAAGCGGGGCGGGCTAGGGCCCGCCCCGCTCTCTGCGGTTTCGGTCGCGCTACTGCACGATGAGCGTGCCCGTCATCCCGCCCTCGATGTGGCCGGCGACGCCGCACACGACTTCATAGTTGCCTGGCGTGGTGGGCGCCGTGAAGACCACGGTCGCCG
>JALHUE010000467.1 GCA_022866145.1 Anaerolineales bacterium
CTGGCGCGGCCATCGCCATCGGCACGCTGCTCGATGCCATCCCCGAGTCGATCGTGCTGGGCATGGGGCTGGCGATCAACGGTGCGGTCAATATCGCCTTCCTGGCAGCCGTGCTGCTCTCGAACATCCCGGAGGGCATTGCCGGCTCGATGAATCTGACCACAGCCGGGCAACCACAACGAAGGATCTTGCGGATGTGGGTGGTGCTGGTCATGCTGTCCGCAGCCTGCGCTGGGCTCGGCTACCTGCTGGCGGTCCGTCTTCCAACCACCGACGGACACGTGGCCCAAGCCTTCGCCGCCGGCGCCGTGCTCACCATGCTGTCGGATGCGATGATCCCCGAGGCCCATGAACATGGAGGCAATGTAGTGGGCTTGTTCACGGCGATGGGGTTCCTGGGGGCGGCGGCGCTGTCGCTCGCGCAATGAACCGCGCGACGCACCCCACAAGCCGCGGTGGGCTCGGCGGATGGGTTTGCCGGGCCGGCCGATCTCGGCGACAATTGCGGTCCGAGGTCAAGTTGGGCCGAATTCCGACCGAGGAAGTCTCCATAGTGAGGCTGTCCCAAAGCCAGGCCGGGCGACGGCGGCCTTCGGGCACCCGTGTCCTCGATACCGGATCGGGGTTATACTTGTCACACGCCGGACACACGAAGTACCAACTTCCCTTCGGGGACCCAATTCTTGAGAGGAGATTCTGCAATGAAACGACCGTTTGGTGTCACCGTTCTGGCCATTCTTTCGGGTTTCTTGGCCGCCCTGGCGATCTTCGCCGCGCTGCGCTTCCTGGGCGTGATGTTCCGCCCGGTCGGGCTCATCGTGCCCGGCTTCTGGTACGCCCTGATGTACGGCCTGCTGGCCTGGGTGTACATCTGGCTGACCCAGATGCTGTGGCGCCTCGACCCCGCCGCCTGGCTGTTCCTGGCGGTGATCACCGTCTTCAACCTGATGCTGAACTTCATCGTCCTGGTCACCGGGAATGCCTTCACGGACGTGAGCGTGGCGATCTTCGTCAACGCCCTGATCCTGCTGTATGTGATGCTGCCGGGCACCAAGAAGGCCTTCGGCATGGCCAAGCCGCCGGCGCCGCCAGCTGCCTAGTTCGATCTGTACTCGTCATGCGTGAACGTCCCTCGCTCCGGTGCATCGCGCCGGAGCGAGGCTGTTCTCAGCGGCGGAGTCCCGATTGGGACTTCCAGCACACCACCCTGTTGTCGCCGCTCGCAACCGACGCCCGCGCGTCGGCCGGGCCGGTGCCTGATCCCATTGCCCTGCGGCAGTTCGCCCGACAACCTCGCGCAGAGCCTGTGAGCCTGCCCGCCAAGGCCGCGCACGCACGCGCCCGGGCGCACGTGGAGCGGCGACTGACGGCATCTCCCGTGCGGGGAGAACAACCAAAGCTTGCGCCCGACCTTCCTGGAGCGCTTCACGGCTCTCTGGCCGGAAGGCTGTTCCATCAGGCGAGCACTGACTGCCCGCCGATCTTCGTTCAGCCCTATCACAGACCTGCCCTAGACTGATCCAGGGCATTTGGAGGGACTTCCATGACCGAGGCATCTGGCAAGAAGAGCAAAGAGCTGCGCAGCACCGGATACGAGATCTTCATCCTGCTGCTCTCGCTGGTTTCGATCATCAACATGCTCTTGGCCATGAACTTCGGGTTCATCACCAAGGACCCCGTGACGCTGGAGGTCCTGGTGATCATCGACTCGCTCCTGACCGTGTTCTTCATTATGGACTTCGCCCTGCGGATCACGTCCGCTTCCTCGAAATCAACGTACTTCTTCCGCGACATGGGCTGGGCGGATCTACTGGCGTGCATCCCGTTCTTCCGCATCTTCCGAGTCTTCCGCGTGGTGCGCGCCACTCGCTTGATGCGCACCTTCGGCGTGAAGAACATGATCAACGAGGTGGTCAACAACCGGGCAGGGATCGCCCTGTACATCACGATCTTCTCGCTGATCGTGCTGGTCGAGTTTGCGAGCATCCTGGTGTTGAAGGCCGAAGCCGCCAATCCCGAAGCCAACCTGAAAAGCGCCGCGGATGCCGTATGGTGGGTGTTCACCACCGTCACCACCGTCGGCTACGGCGATCGCTTTCCGACCACCAGCCTTGGGCGGATCTACGGCGTCTTGGTCATGTTCGGCGGCATCGCCCTGATCGGCGTGCTCGCCAGCTTCCTCTCCAGCTTCTTTCTGGCGCCTCCCACGAAGGCCGCTGAGGTCGTGCATGGGGACGCCCGCGACCAGATCGCTGAGTTAAAGACGCTGCTCGAGGAGCAGGAGAAGACCAGCGCAACGATCCGCGAGAAACTGGTTGAGTTGGAGAAGGTCTTCCCGAAGTAGTGTGGGACGGCGCGCGGCAAGCGCCAGCGGGGTGGGCGTCATGGCCCAAAAGACCTGCCAGAATCCGGCGGTCCGCCCCGAAGCTAGCTCTCCGAGCCCGTGC
>JALHUE010000468.1 GCA_022866145.1 Anaerolineales bacterium
GTACGGGTTGGTTTACAGGATGGTGACCGATTCGGCCTGCAGGCCCTTCGGCCCCTGGGCAATCGCGAACTCGACCCGCTGCCCTTCCTGCAGCTCGCGGTAGCCATCGCCCTGGATAGCGGAGAAGTGAACGAACACATCATCCCCGCCCTCGCGCGAGATGAAGCCGTAGCCCTTCCCGCCGTTGAACCACTTGACCGTTCCCTGAATACGCTCAGACATTACATTGCCTCCTTGGGCAACAAGAGGATAGGTGCCTGTTTCGTTCCCTGGGGTGGTCGGGTTCTCCGGTCAGTACGGGAGGAACCGAGCCGGCCTGAGCTACTGCCCAGGCCGTTTGTTCGACATCCAGACAGAACTTGCATGCTACCTTCAGAATGCATAATACCACCTTCGTCAAGTTTGGGCAAGGGGCGGCGGAAGCCTGCTTCGGGCCGGTGTCGGGGTGGGCCAAGCGCATGGCCGAGGCCCGCGACGGGGGGCTTGTCCTGGCCGCCGCCGCGAAAGGGATCCCGGACCGGCTTTCACCCAAGCCCGCCGTCCCTGAGGAGATGCTTATCCTGGACTTAGCGCCGGCTCATACGGCCGTGGTCGAATCGCCCTACAGAAGCGCAGAAGTCGATTGCGGAGGTGTACATGTCCATAGCTCCCCGAACGCCCAATTCGCGTTCCAGCCGGAGGCTGTTGCTCGCCACCCTGACGGCCGGCGGGGTGATCGCTGGAGTGTGTGGTCTGCTGGGCGGCGCTGTGGGTGCGACCGGCGCCTACTTGCTGCTCCGACCGCAGACCTCCCCGGCGCCCGTGGGCCCGGTGGCGGCGGCGGTTGCGGTCGATCCGAACTCGGCCGTCACTCAAGCCGCATCGGACGTCGGCCCGGCGGTCGTTACCCTCCTCAACTATCAACAGCCGCAATCGCCTGCCGGCTCGGAAGCCCAGCCGTCGGGATCGGGTTCAGGCTTCATCATCTCCGACCAGGGCTACATCGTCACCAACAACCATGTGGTCGAAGGCGCCAGCTGGCTGGAGGTCATCCTGGCCGATGGCACCAGGCTCGCGGCTGTGCTGGTCGGCGTTGACCCGTTCGCTGACCTGGCGGTCGTCCGCGTCGAGGGGCAGATGCCACGGGTGCTGACCTTCGGCGACTCGGACGCCTTGAAGCCCGGCCAATCCGTAATTGCCTTCGGCTCGCCCCTGGGGGACTTCAAGAACACGGTGACCGTTGGCGTGGTGAGCGGCAAGGGCCGAAGCGTCGGGAGCGGGGTGGGGTATGAGCAACAGGACTTGATCCAAACCGACGCCGCCATCAATCCCGGCAACTCCGGGGGACCGCTGGTCAACCTGGCCGGTGAGGTCATCGGGGTGAACACGCTGGTGGTGCGCAGCAGCGGGGTGGGCGGAGCCCCGGCGGAGGGGTTGGGCTTCGCCATCTCGAGCAACACGGCTCGGGCGATCGTCGAGGAGCTGATTGCCAACGGGCGCGTCGCCCGACCCTATCTGGGGGTCAGCTGGGAGGCGATCTCGTCCCAGGCTGCGGGCGAGCAGGCGGTGCCAGATGGGATTGCGATCACCGAGGTCGTGCCGGGAGGCCCGGCGGAGCAGGCCGGAATCCAAGGCGGGGACATCGTGACCGCGCTAGACGGGCAGCAGATCGACGAGGACCATCCATTCATCAACCAGCTCCTGAGCTTCAAGCCTGGACAGGAGGTCACGATCGAGATCGTCCGCGAAGGCCGACGGCTGCAGCTGCAGATCACGTTGGGGGAGCGGCCTGCCGCCTGAGCGATGGCTCGCCCGGCCCTGCCCAGGCTGGGCGCAAGGGCGAGAAGCTGGCCGCCGGCGACCCCCCGCCGGGACGCCAGCTTGACCCTTCTTCGGCGGCGTGGTAAAGTACCTGCCACAACTGAATAGCCCCTTGTTGCTCTTATCCAGAGAGGCGGAGGGACCGGCCCTTTGATGCCTCGGCAACCTACCAGGACAGGGGTCCTGGCGTGGTGCCAAGTCCGGCAGAAGTACGACTCTGGAAGATGAGAGGGAGGCAAACGATGCTTCATGTTGCCCCTTCTCGTCGAGAAGGGGCAATTTCTTCGCCAGGAGTAGATGCTCGTGACCAACACCTTCATGACCTCGCCTTCGCTGTTCTTCACCTCGGAGTCGGTCACCGAGGGCCATCCCGACAAGCTGTGCGACCAGATTTCGGATGCCGTGCTCGATGCCTGCATCGAACAGGACCCGCGCTCGCGGGTGGCCTGCGAGACGGCGACCAAGACCGGCTTCGTCATGCTGTTCGGGGAGATCACCACGCTGGCTCAGGTGAATTTCGACGACCTGGCGCGTAGGGTGGTCATCGACGTGGGCTACGACGACAGCCGCAAGGGCTTCGACGGCAGGACCTGCGGCGTGCTGGTGGCCCTGGGGAAGCAAAGCCCGAACATCAAGCAGGGCGTGGATGCCTCCCTCGAGGGGCGCAGCCACAAACTGAGCGAGGAGGACGTTGAGACCATTGGCGCTGGCGACCAGGGCATGATGTTCGGCTATGCCTGCAATGAGACGAAGGCGCTGATGCCGATGCCCATCGAGCTGTCTCACCGCCTGACCCGCCGCCTGGCCGAGGTGCGCAAAGCCGGAGGCCTGCCCTGGCTGCGGCCGGATGGCAAAGCCCAGGTGACGATCGAGTACGCCTTTGGGCGCCCCAAGCGGGTGGACACCGTTCTAGTCAGCACCCAGCACGCGCCCGGGACGCCTGCCGAAGACATCCGCGAAGGCGTGATCGAAGAGATCGTCAAGCCGATCCTGCCGGCGGAGCTGGTGGGGAACGGCATCAAGTACTACGTCAACCCGACCGGGTCTTTCGAGATCGGCGGCCCGATGGGCGATTCCGGCTTGACCGGGCGCAAGATAATCGTTGACACCTACGGCGGGATGGGGCGCCACGGCGGGGGATGCTTCAGCGGCAAAGACCCGACGAAGGTCGACCGCTCGGGAGCCTACGCCGCCCGGTACGTTGCCAAGCATGTGGTCGCGGCTGGCCTGGCCGATCGCTGTGAGATCCAGGTCGCCTACGCCATCGGAGTCGCCCATCCGCTATCCGTGAACATCGAGACCTTCGGCACGGGCAGGCTTCCCGACGGCGAAATCATCGAGATCATCACCCGGCTGTTTGACCTGCGGCCTGGGGCCATCATTCGCGATCTCGATCTGCTGCGACCGATCTACCGGCAGACCGCCGCCTATGGCCA
>JALHUE010000469.1 GCA_022866145.1 Anaerolineales bacterium
CCCGATGGCGGCCCGTTATGGCCGCGTCCTGATGGTCGACGCCGTTTCCTCCTTGGGAGGCATCCCGATCCAGATGGACGCTTGGGGGATCGGGCTTTGCGCCTCTGCCTCGCAGAAGTGCCTCGGCGCTCCGCCTGGCCTAGCGACCGTGGCCGTGAGTCCGTCGGCCTGGTCGCTGATCGATCGCGCCGAGAACAAGGGACACGGCTGGTATCTGAACCTGCGGGTCTGGCGGCAGTATGCAACCGAATGGGCCGGGTGGCACCCCTTCCCCATTACCATGGCCACCAACAACGTCCTGGCCCTGCGCGCCGGGCTGCACAGTCTGCTCTCAGAAGGAATCGAACGACGGGTGAAGAGGTACCACGCCCTGGCTCTGCGCCTGCGCCAGGGTTTACGGGAGATCGGGATGCCTCCCTACACCCCCGACGAGCTCCTGGCGCCGGTTCTCACCGCCGCCTTTGGACCTCCAGGTGTTCCAACCGGGAAGATCGTCGCCTACATGGCCGAAGTGCACCACACCAAGATCGCCGGCGGGCTCGGGGACCTCCTCAAGGACAAGATCATTCGCATCGGGCACATGTCGCCGACCGTGGCCGAATCGGACATCGACCAGGTACTGAGTCAGCTGGCATCCTTCACCCCGGAGTGGCGCGAAGCGCCTTAGCGGCCCGCGCGTGCGGACGGGCCTGGGGCGACGTTTGAACCAGGCACAAGGAGAGCACAGAATGACAGAAAGACCGCTTGACGGAAAAGTCGCCTTGGTCACCGGCGCCTACCGCAATCTGGGCGCGGTCACGGCCGAGACCCTGGCGAGCCACGGTGCGTCGGTGATCATCAACGACCTGGACCGGCCGGAGATGGCGAGCCACGGTCCGGCACTGCTCGAGCGGATACGAGCCCACGGCGTGCAGGCAGCAGCCATCGCCGCCGATCTCTCACGCCCTTCCGAGGTCGAACGCCTTTGTCAGCAGGCGCTGGCGACGTTCGGCCGAGTGGACATTATCGTCAACAACGCCGGCCCGTTCAATATGGATCCCTACCTCTCGCTGGATGAGGGGACCTGGGATCTGATCATGAACGTCAACCTGAAGGCTGTCTATTTGACTGCCAAACATCTCGCGCCCCAGATGAAGGCAAATGGTTGGGGGCGGATCGTCAGCATGTGCGCCGGGTCGGCCTTCATCCGCAACCACAACGTGTATACCCTGGCAAAGGCCGGCGTCCAGGTGATCACCGAATCCCTGGCGCTGGAGCTCGGCCCAGAGGTCACCGTGAACGCCGTCTCCCCAGGCCAGATCTACGAGAGCCTGCCCGACATTCACGAATTCGATCCGACCTTCGGCGATCGCTACCTGGCCCGCACGCCTGCCAAGCGCTTGATCCGCCGGGCAGAAGTCGCCGAGATGATCGCCATGTTCTGTCTTCCCAGTAGCGGAACGATCACGGGCGTGACCATGCGCTTGGACGGGGGCGCTGAGATCCCGCGCTTCTGACCGGCGCCCAGCGCCAGGGGCCCACGCCGTGCCCTGCCTCTCGCGCCCGCACACTTATCGCCCATTCCGTCTACAGGAAGAAGCGGGAGGTCCCGGCCCCAGGGCCGCGCTGGGCAGGGTCGCTCGCCGAGGGCGGAACGCCGGGCTGGGGACCGGCGGGAAATGGGGCGTCTCTCGGGCAGCCCTGCCCGGCGGTCTAGGTCTCAATTGTGCGGCGGCAGGTGGATGGCTCGGGCTAGGGACCCGGCGGAGAAGGCTGGTACTTCGGATGCTCGCGAGCCAGACGGCAGGCGACGCGATGCCCGTCGCCGAGGTCGTACTCAGGCACTGGACGACGGCACTCCTCCAGCACAAACTCGCAGCGGCCCTGCAGCGCACAGCCCGGGACAAGCTCCCGGGCTGTAGGCGTTTCACCCTTGAGCAGGATCCGGTTCCGTTTGACCGTCGGATCGGGAATTGGGATGGCCGAAAGCAATGCCTTCGTGTACACGTGTGTCGGGTCGTCAAACACGTCCGCTGTGCGGCCCTGCTCCACGATCCGGCCCAGGTACATTACCATCACCCGGCCGCAGAGATGGCGGATCGTGCTCAGATCGTGAGAGATGTAGATATAGGATAGGTTGAGTTCTCGCTGCAGTTCCTTCAGCAGCACGATCACGTGGATGCGCAGCGACATGTCGAGTGAGGAGGTTGGCTCGTCCAGAATGACGAGCTTAGGCGTTGTCATCATCGCCCTTGCGACGCCGACCCGCTGCTTCTGGCCGCCGCTCAATTGATGGGGCAACCGGCCAAGGTGATCCGTCTCCAGGTGCACGCGCTGGACCGCCTGCGTCAACTGTTCCTCCCCGGCATACAGTCCATGCAACTTGAGCGGCTCCCGCAGGGTCCTGCGGATGGAAAAGCGGGGATTCAGGGACTCGTTCGGATCCTGGAAGACCATCTGGAAGTCTTTGCGCCGGGTGCGTATCCGTCCTCGCGGGATGGCCGCCAGGTCGGTGCCCTCGAATTCGATCCGGCCGCTGGTCGGCTCCTCGAGCCGCAGGATGCAGCGAGCCGTCGTGCTCTTGCCGCACCCGCTTTCGCCGACCAAGCCGACAGCTTCTCCCGGATAGACCTCGAGGCTGACCCCATTGACGGCGTGGATCGTGCTCCGGCCTTCACGAAAGTGCTTGTGCAGCTCAACCACACGCAGCAGAGGCGTGGTCATTTCGCCTCCAGGTTGCGCAGGTGGCAGAAGACCACATGCTCGGCAGCCAGCCAGCGCGGCTCCGGCCGGCGAGTCCAGCAGGCCTCCAGCACATAAGGGCAGCGGTTCGCAAACCGGCAGCCAACACTGTCGTAGTCGATGTTGGCGAAGGCGATGGCGCGTGAAGGATCCAGCTCGGCGGCTTCGTCGACGCGCAGAATGCTGGCCAGCAGGCGCTCGGTGTAGGGATGGCTCGGCCTCTTGAACAGATCGTGTACGGACGCCTGCTCCATGATCTGGCCGGCGTACATGACCGCCACCCGCTGGCAGACTTCGCTAACTACCCCCAGGTCATGGGTGATCAAGAGCAGGGAGGCCCCAACTTCGGCCTGGACCTCTCGGATGAGATCGAAGATCTGAGCCTGAATGGTCACGTCCAAGCCGGTCGTCGGTTCATCGGCGATCAGCAGCTTCGGCCGGCAAGCGAGCATCACCGCGATCAGCACACGCTGGGCCATCCCGCCGCTCAGCTGATGCGGATAGGCGCGGGCGCGCGCCTCGGCATCCGAGATTCCCACATGCTGGAGCAGCGCGATCGCCTGCTGGCTTGCCGTCTCCTTCTTCATGCCCTGGTGGAGCATCAGGGCTCTCGCCACCTGCTCACCCGCGCGCATCAACGGATTGAGCGCGGCGCGAGGGTTCTGGAAGATCATGGAGATCTCAGACCCGCGAATCCCGCGCATGTCCGATTCCGTCAGCGCCAGTAGATCCTGACCGCCGAACCAGATCGTGCCCTCGGAGACCCGGGCAGCGGGCGGCAACAGACGCATGATGGCTAGGGCCGTCATCGTCTTGCCCGAGCCGCTCTCACCCACCAGCCCCATCACCTCATTGGGGAGCACCTCGAAATCGACGTCCAGCAGCACGGCCCGGAATGTATCCTGCCCGTGGATGTCCAGCCGAAGGCGCCGTACCTGCAGCAAGGGGTCGGGCATCAGCGTTCCTCGCGCGCCATCAGATCGCGCAGGCCATCACCAACCAGGCTGAAGGCGAAGGCGATGATCACGATCGCCAAACCGGGGAAGAGCCACGTCCACCACTCGCCGGTGATGATGCGCTGCGCCCCCTCCGCCACCATCACGCCCCATTCCGCCGTCGGGGGAGTGATGCCCAGGCCCAGGAAGGCCAGGCCGGCGGCGTCCAGGATTGCCCATCCCAGCACCAGCGTCACCTGGATGAAGGCCGGCGTCAACGAGTTCGGCAGCAGGTGGACCAAAACGACCCGCCAGCGAGGGTTGCCCACCACCACCGCGGCATCGGCATACTGCATCGTTCGCACCCGAAGCATCTCGCCTCGAGTCAGGCGGATGAAATACGGGACATAGGCAATACTGATGGCCATGATGACATTGGGGATCGTATCGCCCAAAATGCCGGTCAGTGCCATGGCCAAGATGAAGGCCGGGAAAGCCAGCAGGACATCGACCACCCGCATGACTGCATCATCGACTCCGCCGCCGTAGTACCCGGAGAGAGCGCCAACGGAGGCCCCGACAAGGAAGGCGCTCAGCGCCACCGAGAAGGCGATGCTGAGATCGAGGCGCGTGGCGTACAAGACACGCGAGTAGATGTCGCGCCCGAACTTGTCTGTCCCGAACCAGAAATCCGATGACGGCGGCTGGAGTGTCGCTTGAGGATGGGTCGCGTTCGGCCTGTAGGGAGCCACCTCGGGACCGATCACGGCCACGGCCACGTATACCAGGATCAGGAAGACCCCGAAGGAGAACAGCCTCCAGCGACCAATGGAACTCAGCCCACGGTACCAGAGGGAGCGCTTGCGCCCTTGTGGCACACTCACCCTCGGATCCAGGGTTGTCTCCACGTCAGCCCAGCCGAATCCGCGGATCGATGAAGCCATAGGCCAGATCGATCACGAGATTGATTCCGACGTAGATGACGGCGATCAAGATCACGAAACCCTGCACGGCGTTGAAGTCATTGATTGTCAACGCATTCCAGGCGTATTGACCGATGCCCGCCCACGAGAAGACCCTCTCGACGATGACATTTCCGGCGATCAGGTAGCCGAAGACAATCCCGATCATGGTCAGGATCGGGATGAAGGCATTCCTCAGCCCGTCACGCACGACCACGCTTCGTCTGGGGACGCCGATCGCTCTTGCTGTGCGGACGAAATCGGAATTGAGGGTGTCCAACATCGAACCCCGCGTCATCTTGACGATCGGCGCACTGACCACGAACGCCAGCACCAAAGCCGGCAGCCAGAGATGGTTCAGGGCATCAAGGAACGTACTGAACTGGCCGGCCAGAAGGCTGTCGACTGTGAACAGGCCTGTCACCAGGGGAGGCTCAGGCACCCCGATCGTCAGGCGATCCAGCGGCGCCGGCGCCCAGCCCAGCGTGTAGTAGAAGACGTGCACGCAGAGCAGCGCCAGCCAGAACAGCGCCTGGGCTGCCCCTAGAGTGGCATACAGTCGAACCCCTTGGTCGATCCAGGTTCCGGCGTAGACGGCCGCCAGAATGCCGAGCACGAGTCCGACGACCAGGGCCACCAGGAAGGCCGTCGCCGCCAGCTCCAGAGTGGCTGGCAGCCGTTCGCCGAGCTCCTTGAGCACCGGCTGACCGGTCTTCCAGCTCTCGCCCAGGTTGCCGGTCAGGATCTCCTGGGCGTAGCGGCCGAACTGGACAGAGAGCGGCTGGTCCAGCCCCATCTCCTGCTCGTACTCTCGGATCAACTCGGCATCGGCAAGGGGGCCGGCGCGCAATGCGGCCGGGTTGGAGGGAAGAATGTGGGTCAGCAAGAACACGAACACCACGACCCCGGCCAGGGTCACGATCGCCAGCCCCGTTCGGCGCAGCAAGTACCCTAGGAGGCGGGGCATACACTCCTCGCTCCCCACCCCGTCGGCCGACGCCTCTCGCCCGGTTGCCTGGCGGCGGTTGGCTTGACGCCCATCTGCGAGCGATCACCCCTCTCCCAGTTGACCATAGGCTCTCCCGTTTCAGGGTCGTACACCGCCTGGTGGTGCAGGCAGGGGCACACGCCACGTGTGCCCCTGCCAACTAGGACTTCCTTCGAAAAGCCGGTTGCCGCTCGCCTACTCCTTGCCCAAGAAGGCGTAGCGCAGTGTCAGATCATTGAAGAGGGCGATCCCACCGACATTGGACCGCGTCGCAATGATCCACTCCGGCGCGTACAGGTAGATCCAGGGTACCTCTTCTTGTACCACGATTTCCTGTCCGCGCTTGCTGAGCTCGTCGCGCTGAACCGGGTCGCTGATGAGCGTCAGGTCGGCGATGATCTTGTCGAGCTCCTGGTTGCAGGTCATCGAGTAGTTGGTGAACTGGCCGCACTTGAAGTTCCAGGTGAATTGGAACGCCGGGTCATTTCCCCAGGAGTACCACTCGAAGATGTAGAACGGCAGGGTGTGCTTGCCATCCGCATCCATGGCATTCAGGAGCTCGTTGTACTGGGCGACCGGGAGGGCGTTGATATTGACCGTGACGCCGATCTCCGCCGCCCCGGATTGAATCCAGGTGGCCGAATCAACCCGTGCCTGGTCCTCTTGCGGGACAACCAGGTCCACCGTAAATCCGTTCGGGTAGTTAGCTTCTACGAGCAGCGCCTTGGCCTCTTCGACTGTAGCCTGATCGTAGGTGAAGAACTCCTTGGTGTGCGTCGCCATGCCTTCGGCGATCGGAGAACCCGGATTGGCGCCGTAGCCGTAGATCACGTTGTCAGTGATCGCCTGGTAGGGAACCACCATCGACAGTGCCTTGCGCACGCGCACGTCATCGAACGGCTTCTGGGCCATGTTCATGCCGGCGTGGTAGACCCGCGTGGTCGGAATGTGGTGGATGGTGATGTTGGGATCGGCTGCCAGTTGCTCGAGGTCGCCGTAGGGGACGCCCAGCGCCACATCCACATCGCCGGCCCGCAGAAGCTGCTCACGGGTAGCGGCTTCCGGCACGACGCGGAAGATCACCTTGCAGTTGTGGAAATAGTCCGGTCCGCGCCAGTAGTTGGGATTGGGCTCGAAGACATACTCCACCCCCGAGTTCCAACTGGTGATGATGTACGGACCACTGGAGTTGGAATTGGTGCGGAAGAATGCCTCGGCCCAGGGATCTTCGGCCGTGGCATTGGCATCCGCCGTGGCTTGGCTCATTGCTCCCAGAACCTGGAAGCTGAGGATAATCTCCGCCAGCGCCGCGGGCTGGGATGCCGTGATCACGAGAGTGTAGTCATCGACGACTTCGACCTGGGAGATCGAAGTGACCGCCATGAACCCGGTCAGCAGGGTGATGTAGCCCGGACCCTCCAGGGCACGCTTGAGCGTGTAGTAGTAGTCATTGGCCGTGATCGGCGTGCCGTCGGCGAACTTGGCGTCCTGGCGGAGATGGAAGGTGTACACCGTCCCATCGGCCGAGACTTCATAGCTCTCCGCGCCCGCACCGATGAACTTGTCCGAGCCGATATAGACCTGATCGCCCTGGTCGGTCAACTCCTGCTGGATCAGCGGCTCGTACAGGTTAGCGGTGGCATCGTACGCGGCGATGCTGCGGAACTGCATCGGCTCGATGTGGTCGATATCGCCATCATAGGCGATCACGATCGTTCCTTCTTCGCCGCAGGCGACAGGCTCAGCGACGGGCGCCTCGGTGGCTGGCGCCGGTGCTGGCACCTCCGTGGCCGGGGCTTCCGTCGGCGCTGGTGCCGGCTGGCAGGCACCGAGAACCAGAGCAATCATCACAATCAGGGACAGGTATCCAAGTAGCTTGCTTCGGGGTTCCATTTCTCCTCCAGAAGGGATCTTGTAGGGTTGCTGACAACCTGCCGGCTGTTGCTCTCAGCCCATTCACCGCTCCTTTCCCAGAGGCGCGATCGGCGTTCCCCACGCGCTCCCGGCCCCGTTGATGTACTGACCGATCTCGGCAATGATCTGCCGGATCGCTGGACTGTGCTTCAGCGCCGATCGGTACGCATCGATATCGGTGACTTCCAAGACCTCGATGTAGTCGAAGAGAAACTCGCCCTCTCCTTCCACTGGTCCGGCGACGCGGTGGACTCGGTAGTGCTCGACACACTCGATGCCTTCCGCCAGGCGGTAATCGGTCTGCTGCACCCACCGCTCGTAGGCCGCCGCCTCCACTCCAGCCTTCAACCGGGAAAACCAGAAAACACTCGGCATGGCCTCATCTGCCTCCGTGTTTCCACCCTGGACCTACGGTTGCGGAACCGGATCGGCGACAATGCAGTGTATCACGTCCACCATGTCCGCCGATTGCGAGTGGACCTCTTTCACGGCGGGATGCTCCTCCAAATCTCGGAGGTACGCATCCAGATCCGCTACTTCCACCACATCGATGAAATCGAAGGGAGCGGGGCCTTCCGGCGGGATGCAGCCCACAACCCGTGTGGAGGAGTAGTTGCGGATGCTGGCGATGCGCTTCACCGCCGGATAGTCGACGCGGCGCACGAAGGCCTGATAGTCCTCGGCGGTCACGCCCGGCTTCAACCTGACCAACCAATACACCGTGGTCATCCCAACCTCCTCACCGTAGCTCGCCCTCCGACAGCTCGCGCCCTACGGCCAGGTCGCAACCGGCGGGGCCCTCCGACTGACGTCCGCCTGAGGCCACCCTTCGCCAGCCAGGCCTGCGGTCGCTCATCCGTCCGCCTCGAAGGACAGCGGGTATCGCCCATACTCCAGACCTGCCTCCACCATCGCCAGCAGATTCTCCACCGGGACATCCGGCTGGAGGTTGTGGGTGGGATTCAAGATGTACCCTCCGCCGGGGGCAAGGGCGTTGATCTTGCTCCGAACCTCGCCTCGCACCTCGCCGGTCGATCCGTTGTTCAGGACGTGCATGGTGTCAATTCCGCCCCAAAACGACATCCGGTTTCCGAATTCTCGCTTGAGTCCCACGGGATCCATTCGCGCCGCCGTGGTCTGGACCGGGTTCAAGCAAGCCACCCCGATCTCGGCCAGATCATCGATCACATCCACAACGCTGCCGCAGGTGTGCCACATGATCGGCGCGCCCGACCTGGTCCGGATGGCCTCCATCATGCGTGCATGCCTCGGCTTGAACACTCTGCGGTAGGTGGCCGGCCTCATGCACAGCCGGTCCTGGTGGCCGATGTCATCGGAGACCGAGATCACATCCACCAAGTCGCCGACTTCGGCCGTCACCATTTCCAGTGGGCCGATCATCGACTCGGTCAGGCAGTCGGCCATGCATTCGAGGAGATCCGGCTGCGTCGCCAGATCGATGTACCAGTCCTCGTAACCGCGCACGTTCTGGCTGCACTGCAGCACCCACAAGGAGAGATTGAGGACCAGGGCGCAATCAGTGCTCGCCCGCATCGCCTCCACTCGGGCGCGCAGCCCGCGGGTGACCCCGGGATCGCTAGGATCCGGCCACGGATGGTGCAGGATGTCGCTCTTGGTGATCTCTCCCGCCAGCGGCGCTTTGTGCAGGTCATAGTAGAAGGAACTGGCCGGTTTGCGCCACTCGATCCCCCAGGGATCGCGGTAGTGGCCGTCGGCCAATTCAGTGTTCTGGTTGCACGCCAACTCGGGTGCATTGTACGAGACAAACCGGGTGTCGACCGAGAGCCGTGCCAGAATCCCTTCGTCGATGTGGCACACCTGCATGTTGCGTTCCATCAACTCGGTGGGCCGATCGACGCCGAAATGCCGCTTGAGGCGTTCATAGAAAGGAATGGTGGTCGTAGAAACCCAGGTGCTTCCGAGGTCGATCGGGACGCGGTCGGTCTCCTGGCGCGCCAGCGCTCGCACGACCCTCTCGCGAGGCGTCATGCTGGCCTGAGAGGGCATGTCAGACGCTGGTCCCACCGGGTCTCCACCGGCGGAGGCGCCCGCTCCTCCGCCCATGCTACTGCCGCCCCGCCGCGTTTCTTCCGCCCCCCGCCAACCGGGCGCGGCAGACTGAATAGGTGTCCGGGGCGCAGCCCGCGCCCGCAGGGCTGGCGAGCCGTGAGGCGCCGATGGGATTCAGGGCAACAGCTCCTCCAGCGGTCGATAGCGATCGTTCGGCCGCCCATAACGCGACGGGCTGAAGGCGGCATCCGCCTTCCCAGAGAGCACGGCCGCACGCAGGCGCGGATGGCACGCAACCACGACCAGGCAGACCATGCTGCCGACGTGCAGTTCGACGCTCATCAGGCCGCGCCCGGTCTGCGGGTCCAGCATCAGGACCAGATCCGGGAAGTACACCCGAGGCTCGCCGTCGATCGCCAGGAACATGCTCTCATTCTTGATCACCAGTTCGGCTTTGTGCCGAGAGAAATCGGACTTTCCCTGCAGAACGGCGGTCGTGAAGTAGAAGCCGAGGGTCTCCTCTTCCTGCATCGTGGCGATCTCACCGACGAACAGCAGCCTGCCGCCAACCTCTCGGGCGACGGCAGCCACCGGATCACCTCCAGCCTGGCGAGCGGCGAGGACCACCTTGCCCAACTTCAGGGAACCACTGATCGTGTTCGGGATGATCACGCGCTTGGCCGTCGCTCCGCTCATCGGATAGTGGTTGTTGGCGCCCAGACCGCCGCCGCGGGAGATCACAAAGCGACCGACCTGATCCGGGAAGGTCGGATCGGCCGCACTCTGCACAATCACAACGTTGCCCTGCATGTCCACCAACGGCATCGGGGTCAGGCTGATCCCGTGGCCGATAAATGAAGTCATCTGGGTCTCAGGAGCCGAGCGACCGAGGGCGTCTCCGTCAATGACCGGCAGTCCCATCCGGGCTCCGAGGGAAAGGATCACGGGGGTGTTCAGCCCGCCAACCTCAAAGGGGACGACATGCTGAATGGGTTTGCCCAGGAGCCCTTCCATCACCCGGGTGACTTCGAGCAGCTCGAATTTCTCCTCCCAGTGGCGCATGATGGTCTCGGTGCCCATCTGCTCGAGCACCTTGACCGAACCCATGATCCCGCCGCTGACGACGGTGCTCTCATCCGAGATCGCCTCCAGATCGATCAGGCTGGGAGCCCTGCCGCAGGCGAAATCGTTCTCCAAGATCGCCCTGCCCCAGGCCGGAGAGCCTCCACCGCCCGTTCCGAGGATCGCCAGGCCTTCCAGCAGAGGGTCAATGTCTTCGTGCTTCAACTCGAATGTCGCCATGCCGCCTCCGGCTGGATCTTCTGCCCGCTCCCGGCATTGAGCGGCGTGCCCGGCCTCGCCGTCAGTTCACCGTAATCGGTCAGGCCCCGGCTGTTCGGAAAGTACATCGTAGACGCGAACCTCGCTGGTCAGGTACAAGGACTTGAGCGTCGGAGACATCTCCTTGTGGGCAGCACTCTCCCGCCAAGCCAGGGCCGCCTCGGTGCCGCTGAAGCGCAAGACCATGACCAGCGTGTCGGCCGGATCGTCTGGGCGCAGAAGCTCGGCCCCGCAGAATCCCGGTTGCCTGGCCATCGCCGGGGCGTAGGCCGATGTGAAGAAGGACGCAAACTCCTGCGCCTTGCCCGAGTGCACGTGGAAGGTAACCTGCCGCTCAATCACCACGCCTCGCTTCCTGAACCACCTTGCTGAGCGCCAGGGCGGCGGCTGTCAGCTGGTCGAAGCGCCCCTGGGCGACAGCTTTCTTGTCCACAAGATTCGAGCCGACCCCCAGGGCTACGGCCCCGGCGCGAATGAACGCCTGTGCCGTCTCCAGAGAGACTCCACCCACCGGGATCAGCTTGACCTGCGGCAGGGGCGCCCGCACCGCTTTGAGATACGCGGGCCCGCCGATCTCGGCGGGGAAGACCTTGACGAAGTCGGCGCCGTGCTCCCAGGCGGTGAGGATTTCTGTAGGAGTGTAGGCGCCGGGGATGACCAGCTTGTCATAGCGGTGGCACATCTCGACAACGTCGATGCTGAGGGTCGGTGCCACCACGAACTCGGCCCCGGCCAGGATAGCCGCCCGCGCCGTCTCAGCATCGAGCACCGTGCCGGCGCCGATCAGGACTTCGCTACCCAACTCCTTGGCCGATTCTTCGATGGTGCGCAAGGCTCCGGGCGTGGTCATTGTGAATTCAATAACCGTGACCCCTCCAGCCGCGATCGCCTTGGCCACCTGGACCAGCTCGGCCGAACTGTCGAGCCGGACGATAGCGATCAGCCCGGTCCGCTCGATCCACTGCGCATGCTGATCACGCCCCATCCCCATCTCCTAGCGGACAATACGGAGGCCGGCGCCTTTGATCAGCGCCTCGGTCTCGTCCAATGTTGTCCAGTTGAAGTCACCCCACGAGCTGTGCTTGAGGGCGGCGAAGGCATTTCCGACTTTGACCCCTCGTTCGACGCCCTGCGTCAGGTAGCCATACAGGAACCCGGCGCTGAACGTGTCCCCCGAACCGACGCGATCGACCACTTCGACTTCGTAGGTCACATCGTCGTGGAACTTGCCGTCGGCATAGGCCAGAGCCGACCAGGTGTTCCTCCAAACCGAGGGGGTGCCGCGCAGCGTGATGGCGACCACCTTCACTTGGAAGCGATCGGCCAGGGCCTTGGCCACCTGCCGGTAGTCCTCCCCGGTGATGCCAAACACCCGCTCGACATCTTCCTCGGTGGTGATCAGGATGTCAACCTCGGCCATGAACGGCGTCTGTATCTGGCAGGCTTTGTCCTGCGACCAGAGCTTGGCCCGATAGTTGAGGTCGTAGCTGACGAGGGCACCAGCTCCCTTGGCGGCGGCGATGGCCTCGGCTGTGACGGCGGCCGCGCTGTCGCTGAGGGCGGGGGTAATGCCGCTGACATGGAACAATCGGCATCCCTGGAAGACCTGCGTCCAGGGCACTTCGCCCGGCTGGATCCGGGAGATCGCCGAAAGCGCCCGATCATACAGAACACTGCTGGCGCGGGGGGAGGCACCATACTCGACAAAATACAATCCGAGTCGATCGTCCTGGGTCCACAGCAGGTGCGAGGTATCGACCCCCATCTCGCGCGCCTTGTTGCGCACCATGCGCCCCAGCGGATTCTCAGGCAGCCGGCTGACCCAGCCCGAGCTCAACCCCAGACGCGCCACACCGGCCGCAACGTTGAGCTCAGAGCCCCCGACAGTGATGTTCAGCTGCGTCGCCTGTTCCAGACGCTGGAAGTCCGGAGGGGAAAGGCGGAGCATGCACTCGCCGAATGTCACGACTTCAGGCATTCGAGGTCTCCTGTGCAGGCAAATCGCCGAGCAGCCGAGGTGGATCTACTCGGTCGGGCCTGGGGATAGCTTCGACCGCGCCTCGTCGCCCGGTTTGCCGAAGGCTGCTAATTTCGTAGAATGAAATGGCTCTTTGTCTAGTAAAAATGTACTGCAGGTCGAGGGAGTTGTCAACCGGACGACCTGCGCTTGCGCTCATGCCCGCTGTTGATGCCGCACCCTTTCCCCTACCTCGGGTCCGGTCGGGTTCATGAACCAACCCTGCCCTGCCCTTTGGACCTCCAGCAGGCGCCTGCCCAGTGTCACAGCTCGGCTGGCGGCCGGGGGCGGACCCGTCGGCGCCGATGGAGCGCGCAAAGGCTTCGGTCACCGGAGCGCCGCCGACAATGACTTTGACTCCGTGGCGAAGTCCTGCCCCGGCGAGAGCGGCGATCGTCGCCCGCATCTGGGTCATCGTCGTGGTCAGCAGTGCCGAAAGGCCGACG
>JALHUE010000470.1 GCA_022866145.1 Anaerolineales bacterium
CCGGCTCCAGCGCCCGCCACAGCCGCTCAGGGGTGATGGGGATCACGTCAACACTCGCGCCGCAGGCATCGAACACAGCATTGCCGATCGCCGGGGCCACCCCGTCCAGCGGGATTTCGCCGGCGGCCTTCACGCCGAAGGGGTGCGAAGGCTCAATGGTCTCGACGAAGATGGTCTCCAGCGCCGGCATCTCGTCGGCGGCGAAGATATGGTAGTCACGAAGGTCGGTTTCGCGCGGCCGGCCCTGTGCATCATAGATCATCTCCTCGCACACGGCATAGCCCAGTGCCTGGGTCATCCCGCCCTCGATCTGGCCGGAGGCGGTCAGCGGGTTGATGATCACCCCGGCGTCGACGGCGATGACCAGGCGGTCGACCTGGATCTGGCCGGTGTCGATGTCGACGGTGACCTCGGCGAACTGGGCGGCAAATGGCGGCGGCGCCACCGGAGACATGTACGATCCCACCCCCATGATCTGCTCCTGGTCCTCGTGGTGCAAGGAGTTCAGGGCGATCTGGGTCATGCTGACCGATCGGCCATCGGGGGACCATGCCTGTCGGTCGGCCAAGCGGATCTCGTCCGCGCCGATCTCCGCCACGCCGGCCGCGGACAACAGCCGGGCCGCCCGCCGGCGAATCTGTTCTCCCGCCATCTGCGCCGCCCGGATGACGGCGGTGCCGGAGATGTAGGTGGTGCTCGAGGCGTAGGCGCCCTTATCGAAGGGGGTGAAATCCGTGTCGGACGAGTGTACGAGGATGTCCTCAACCAGGATCCCCAGCACCTCAGCCGCCTGTTGCGCCAGCACCGTGTCCGAGCCGGTTCCAATATCGGTGGCGCCGACAAGCAGATTGAAGGAGCCGTCTTCGTTCATCTTGAGGCTGGCTCCCCCCATGTCGAGATAGGGGATGGCGGTTCCCTGCATCACGGTCGCCACGCCGATGCCCCGCCGCAGGTGCGGCTTCCCCGGCAGCGTGTGCCACCCGGGGTTGTCATGCTTGTCCTGCCAACCGATAGCGGCCGCCCCGAGCCGAACGCAGTCCGCCAAGCCGCAGGTGTTGATGATCTCTGGTCGCGGCTCTCGCCCCTCCGACCAGACGGCGCTGAAAGGATGCACCTCGCCCGCCCGGAGGGCATTCTGCAGGCGGAAGGCCAGCGGATCCAGGCCAAGGGCATGGGCGATCTTCGCCATCTGGCGCTCGACCGGCCAGAAACCCTGCGGGACGCCGTAGCCGCGAAAAGCGCCGGCCGGCGGCGTGTTGGTGTAGACGACATCGGCATGGAAGCGGATGTTCGGGGACTGCCGGTACTTGCCGTCGCCGACGTACAGGGCCATCGCCTTGTGGCCGGTGTTGCCGGCGACCGTCAGGCCGTGGCAACCGTAGGCGCCGGTGTCACTCAGGCAGTACATCTCGTGGGCGGTGATCGTCCCGTCGCGCTTGACGCCGGTGCGAAGCCTGAAGCGCATCGGGTGGCGCGAACGGGAGGCGAAGAACTCCTCGGCGCGGGTGTACTCGAAGCGAACCGGCCGACCGGTAGCGATCGTCAGGTGGGCAGCCACATCCTCGATCAGGACCTCTTGCTTTCCACCGAACCCGCCGCCGACGCGGGGCTTGATCACCCGAATGCGCTTCAGCGGCAGCCCGAGGACCGGCGCCAGCATGCGGCGCACATGGAAGGGCACTTGCGTGCTCGTGCGGATCACCAGGCGGTCATCCTCGTCCCAATACGTCACCACCACATGCGGTTCGATGGACGCCTGCTGGACTTTGGGGACGGCGTATTCCCCCTCGAAGATCTGGTCCGCTTCCCGGAACCCCTCATCCACATTGCCGATGTCGATGTGGATCTCCGCCGCGCGATTGATGCTCGGGTCCGATTCGGCGAAGTTGACATAGTCCGGCTGGTCATGGACGACGGGGGCGCCGGGCTGCATCGCCTGCGACGGATCGAGCAGAGCTGGCAGGACTTCGTAGTCAACTTGGATCAGTCCGAGCGCCTGCTCAGCGATGGCCTCGGTTTCGGCCGCTACAAACGCCACCCGGTCGCCAACGAAGCGCACCTTGGAGTCCAGCGAGACCGTGTCCAAGGGTGCGGGAAGCGGATCCGACTGGCCGGCGGTTGAGTAGGCCACGCGGGGGATATCCTGCCAGGTGAGCACTGCCGCCACTCCGGGCAACGCCCGGGCCGCGGTGACGTCGATCCGGCGGATGCGAGCATGGGCGTGGGGACTATGCAGGACCTTGGCCGTCAACATGCCCCGCATCTCGATGTCGGCGGTGAAGGCGGGCTTGCCCTGGGCCAGCTTGACGGCATCGACCTTCGGCTCGGGCTTGCCGATCACCGAGCGCGGCGCAGCCTGTGGCGGGACCTGGATGCGCGGCAGCAGCTGCAGCCGCGTCGCCAGGTCCCCGCGCCCGGCGCCTGAAGGCTCCGCCTCGCCGTCCGGCGGGGTGAAGAGATCAAACGGCGCCAGCAGGGGTCCGTCGATCGGCTCGACCGGTTCCCCTCGCAGCACCGCCGCTGCCCGCAGCACCGCCTGCACGGGCTTGATGTAGCCGGTACAGCGGCAGAGCACACCAGCCATCGCCTGGCGCACTTCGTCTTCGGATGGGTCGAGCGTGCGTTCGAGCAGCGCCCGAGCGGCGAGGATCATGGCCGGAGTGCAGTAGCCGCATTGAATAGCCCCGGTTTCCACGAAGGCCTGCTGCAACGGATCCAGCCCCGTGGACTGTCGCCAGCCCGGTGCCGGCTGATCGCCGACAGCCTCGATCGTCGTCACGTCGTGTCCGTCCGCCTGCCCGACCAGCATCACGCACGAGTTGACGATCACGCCGTCGAACAGCACGGAACATGCCCCGCACTCGCCGGTCTCGCACCCGTGCTTCACCCCGAACACCCCGAGGCGGTCCCGCAAGGCCTCGAGCAGCGTCGTTTCCGCCGGCACGTCGACTGCCGTTGGCTTCCCGTTCAACCGGAAGTTAACCATCATCGGGCCACCGCCTGCGCCAGGCGGCGCGTGAGCACGGCCGCCACGTGGGACCGATAAGCCGAAGAGGCCCATGCATCCCCGGCTTCGGCGTAGGCGGCGGCGGCCGCAGCGCCTGCCGCCTCCAGGTCGCCGCCTTGCAGCGCCTGTTCGGCGCGCAGGACGCGAGCCGGACGGCTGCCGTGACCGCCCAGTACGAGTCGGTATTCGGTTTGTCCCGCCTCGCCCAGCAGGCGGCCGAGGGCGGCACACACGATCGGACGGTCCTTCGGCGACCGGGCAACCTGCTCGTACTGCAGGCGCACCACCGGACGCAGGTCAATGCTCGTGATCAGCCTGCCGGACAGGCCTTCCGGCCTGGCGTCAAGCAGCGAATCCAGCGGAACGGCCGAATCACCTGGGGCAAGCCGAGCTGCGGCCTCCATCGCCAGCAGCACCGCCACCAGCGGCGAACGGCCGTCGCAGGCGACGATTGTGCCCGCCACAGTTGCCATGTTGCGCAGGTTGAGCGGTGCCTCGAGCCCGGCAGCAAGCACCAGAGCCGCCGGCAATCGAGGCGCGGACTCGACGAGCGCTTGCAGCTTCAGCGTGGCACCCAGCCGAATCCCCCCCTCGTCCACACTCAGTTGGTCGAGGGGAAGCCCCTGCAGGTCGATCACCAAGGCGAGCTCCCTCCGCTGCGGGGCAAGCGCTGTACCGCCTCCCAGCGGTTGACCCTGAGGGAGCAGGCGCAGCGCCTGTTCCAGTGAATCCGGTCGTTCGTATTCGATCGGGGTCATCTTGTGCGCCTTTCCGTCATCCACCTGCCCGACCCTGCTAATCCGGGTACACCTTCCAGCCGAGGCTTTCCAACGTCTGATCCTGCCCGGGCAGATCGGGCAGATCCACGAGCATCGCCTGCGCCTCAGCGGCCACCATGCCGTCGGGCAGAACGATCTGGCCGGTGGCGTGCGCCACCCGGCCGCGCCGGCTCACGAGGCGCCCCACCACCCGTAGGGGGGTGCCCGTCGGAACCGGCTGCCGGTAGCGGATCTCCAGTTTGGCCGTCATCATGAAACGGTTGCTGTCGCCTTCCATCGCGGCCCGTCCCACAGTCTCGTCCAACATCGAGGCCACGATGCCGCCGTGGACCACACCCGGGTAGCCTTGGAAGTGCTCGGGGGCAGAGTACTCGCAGGCGACCTCCCCGGGCCCGGTGCTGTAGAACGCCAGCCTCAACCCCACCGGGTTCTCCAGCCCACAGACGAAACAGTGGCGCGAATTTGGCTGCTTCAGCCTGGGGGCATCCATCATGCTGCTGCACGCATCCGAATCACTGGCTCACATCTCCCGGAGGGGGCTGAAAGTCTCAATCAGCAGGTGCGGATCGCCGCTGACGTCATACAGAATCGGGCAGGTGGCGCCGTGGCGCATGTACTCCTGAACCTTGCCTCGGGCTTCATCCGGCGTGCCCGAAGCCGTGATCCGTTCGACCAGCTCATCAGAAACCAGATGCTTGGCGCGCTGGATCTGCTCGTAGGTCGCCGGCCAGCCGAGGATCGCCTGGATCTTCTCGACCACCTCGGCGGAGACGCCGCTGGCCTGTGCAATATGGGGCTGCTGAGCCAAGTATTGCGCGAGAAGCTGGCGGGTGCTGTCCAGGGCTTGGGCGCGATCGGGGTGCACCGAGCACACAATCAGCTGCGGCCGGTCGATCTGGTCCAGCGAGCGTCCGGCCTGGCGCGCCCCGCGCTCGAGGGCCTCGATCGCCGGGTCGTTGTACTCCGGGGGAACGCAGTAGTTGAGCACCACGCCGTCGGCGATCTCGCCGGCCAGCTCCATCATCTTCATGCCGGTGGCGCCGATCAGGATCGGGACGTGGCGCGGCTCCCGACGACCGTGCACCACATCCAGCTCGATACCGTCGACATGGACGAATTCCCCATGGAAGGTAACCCGTTCCATGGCTAGCAAGCGGCGCAGCGTGAGCACCGTCTCCCGCATGGCCAGCAGGGGTTTCGTGCGCTGGATTCCGACATTCTTTGCCAGCGGGTCCCACCAAGCCCCGATACCGCACACGATGCGCCCTGGCGCCAGATCGTCCAGCGTGAGGAAGGTGGCGGCCAGCAAGCCGATGTTGCGAGTCCAGTTGTTGATTACCCCCGAGCCGACCTTGATCCGCTCGGTGACCGCAGCGTAGGCCGCCATGGGGACGATCGCATCTCGCACCAGCCGGGACTCTGCTTGCCAGACCGCCTCAAACCCGGCCTGCTCCGCCAGGCGGACATAGTCCAGCCCGTCGCGCAAATCGTGGGAATCTTGCAGGTACAAGGCAGCGCGCGCTTGGCTCATGGGCATCTCCTCATGCGCCGGGCTTGGCGCGGCAGTCAGGCCCTCCCGGAGCGCTGACCGGACGTTTGGCCGCTGAAGCGGCCCCCTCCGCTCGGGAGCAAGGCCTCACGGGAAGGCGTCGGCGTCCCTCACGCCTCGGTCCCTGCGAGTGGCGCCGGCTCCGACAACAGCCTCAAGTCCTCCGGGAGATCCAGGTCCAGCGCCAACGCCGGCAATTGGCAAACTCGCGGTTGGACGCCGGCTGCTTCCGCCAACTGCAGGTGGCGAAAGAAGCTGAGGGGTCCAAAGGCGTATTCTATCAAAGCGGGCGGCGCCAGCAGCAAGGCGTTCGTGCCCGAGCCATGGCGGTCGGGCGCAATGACGACGCAGGGAGGACCATCCACTAGGCCGGTCAGCTGATTGATCGCCTCGGGGGTTAGCCGCGGCAGGTCCGCCGGCAGCACGAGCACCTGCGCTGCGCCGCCACGCAGCGCTGCCTGCCGGGCATGGTTGAGTGCCTGGTTCAGGCCACCCTGAGGGGGATCCTCGACGAAGACCGTTTCCCAGTTGCAGGCCATGGCCCTGACGGCTGGGTCACCGCTGACGACGGCGATCCGGTCCACCGCCTCGGCCTGCGCCAGGCAGTCCAGGGTGTGGGTCAGCAGGCTCTTACTCAGCGCCTGGCGTTCCTCCACCCCGAGGGCGTGAGACAGCCTCGACTTCGATCGCCTCAGCGGTTTAACGGGAACCACGGCCCACACGGTCATGGGCTGGCGCTTCCGGCCGCCACGGCCTCTGCCAGGCGGAGCACGTCGCTGGCCAGAGCCGCCCGGGAATCGCCGTCCCGCATGATCGTGTTGGTGACCAGAGTGCGCACTCCCATACGCTCAATGGAGTCTGCCAGGGACGCATCGACCTGGTCGACGACAAATCCGGAGAGGATCGAGTGGAAGTGGGCGGCGACAGTCAGGGGGGTGGCGGGGAGGCCGAGCTCCAGGGCCATCTTGGCGGCCGGCCCCTTGAGCGCCCTGCCACCCACCAGGGGAGACACCCCAACCACCGTCTTGCCGTGCAGGAGCTCCCTGACGCCCGGGACGGCCAGGATTGGATCCAGACTGACCCAGGGATTCGATGGCCCCAGAATGACGATCGGCGCCGGAATGAGGGCTTCCACTACGCCGGAGGTCGGCCGAGCGGCCTCGACCCCTTCAAATCGGAAGCTACGGACGACCGGTTGGCAGCGGCGAGCGACGAAGTATTCCTGGAAGGGGAGTTCCCCGGCGTCGGTGCAGACGACGGTACGCACCGGATCGTCACTCATCGGCAGGACGGCCGGTCGTACGCCCAAGCCGGCGGCGATGCGGCGCGTGACCTCGCTGAGCGGCAATCCGGAGGCCAGCAGGGCAGTGCGCTCCATGTGAACGGCCAGGTCCCGATCGCCCAGGCGGAACCATGTCGGTCCCCCCAAACGCTCCAACGCCTCCAGGAAGCTCCAGGTCTCGTCCGCCCTGCCCCACCCGGTTTCGGGGTTCTCCAGGCCGGCGAGGGTGTAGGTCACGGTGTCGAGATCCGGGGAAATCCTCAGGCCCAGGTGTTCGAAGTCATCTGCCGTGTTGACCACGACCGTCAGCTCGCCTGTCGGGAGCTGGCGGCGCAGCCCGTCCGCCAGGCGTGCCCCGCCCACGCCACCGGCCAACGCCACGACCTTCATCGCCAGACTACGACCTCATCCAGCGGCCGGCGGCCGGGGTCGGCCGGGGTTTCGTCTGGTTCTCCGACGACGAGCACGGCCTGCGGCTCCCAATCCTGCGGCAGGTCGAGGACGCGCCGCACGATCTCAGGGGCGAAGAGCGGCGCGCACAGCCAGCAGGCCCCCAGGCCATGAGCGTGGGCTGCGAGCAGGAGATGTCCCCCTGCCAGGGCTGCGCTCTGCACCGCCATGGTGCGCTCACTGGCCTGACGTTCGGGATCGGGATACAAATCCATCTCACGCATGCTGAGGCAGACCACGATGCACGCCGGCGCCTGCACCAGCCGCTGTCTGCGGGCCTCGACCCGGGGCTCAACCGAGGACGGGTCGCGCCCGTCGGCCAGCATGTCTGCCCGATGCTTATCCGCCATGGACGCCGCCAGATGCTGGCGCGCCTGGCTTCCGGTCACCACCGCGAACCGCCAGGGCTGCCGGTTGTGCGCCGAGGGCGCCTGACAGGCAGCATCCAGCAGCGCCTTCAGAGTCTCCTCGGGAATGGGGGTAGCCCGGAAGCGGCGCACCGAACGGCGTGCGGCCACCCAGCGACGGAACTCGGACCCGCGCATCTTTAGCTCATCGCCTGCACAGCCGTCGCCTCGATCGTGTAGATGACCCGGCGTTCCGTTACCGGCCCAGGGTGCGTGGCTTTCCCCATGTGCTCTTCCGCCAAGCGGTCAATGTGCGCCCGCCCGCCTTCCTCCTCCACACCCACTACCCGGCCAAGCACTGGCAGATGGCGTTGGGGCTCCTGCGGATCGAGGATGCCCAGGGCGACCACCGGCCGGGCGGCCATGGTCCGGTCCGATGTTCGCCCGCGGGCCGGGTTGAGGCGCAAACGGCCTGCAGCCAGAACGAACAATACGGGCGTCGCCTGGCGGCTGCCGTCGGCCATGACGGTGCAGAGCACGGCGAACGCCTCCCTGTCGGCCTGCAGCAAGTCGGCGTGCGACGCCGGAATCTGGTTAGCCATCGTTCGTCTCCTGGGAGGGGCTCGATCGCACTAGCGGAACAGGTCCTCCTCCAGCGGGCGGATCAGGTCGGCTGCCTTGCCCTGCTCACTCCGCGCCCTGACCCCGCGCACATGCACCACCGGCCAGCCTTCCGCCGCCTGCCCCATCAGGGCGGAGGCCCCAGCCGCCACTTCATCCGCCAGACCCACCTGCGTCGCCTGCAGGGTGTAACCGAACAGGTCGGGGAGGCCACGGCAATCCAGCAGGGCCGGGAAACCGGCTGCCCCGACGGCCACACCGACTGTGCCGAGACGCCAGGCGCGGCCATGCGAGTCGCTTATCAGCAGCCCGAGGCCTACGCCGGATCGGGCCTGCAGCGACTGGCGAAGCGCGGCGGCGGAGCGATCCGGGTCGGCTGGAAGGCGCAGCACCCACTCCCCCGGGCTGCCGTCCGGACTCTCGACATTCGAGTGATCGACCCCGGCATTGGCGCACACGAATCCCAGCCGATGTTCGACGATGATCGAACCCGGACGGGTGCGCAGCACCCCGCGGCTCTCCTGCAGGATCACCTCGACCAGGCGAGCGTCTTTGCCGGTGTCGGCGGCGAGCTCCAATGCGCGGGGCGAAGGCTTGACCGTGTCCAGGTTGACATGACGCCCTTCCGCCTTGGAGACGACTTTCTGGGTGACGACGATCACATCTCCCAGCTGCAGCTGCATCCCCTCGCGCCCCAAGCCGAGCCAGATCGCTTCGACGAGATCATCGCCGGGTCGGATCCGGGGAAGGCCAGTGAGGGCGGTGAAGACCAGCTGGACCGACATTCGCCTAGGAGCCTCGAGGGTCCAAGCGTTCCCCCACGATCCGGATACCGGCTCCCTTCAACTTGTAGCGGCGGTTGAGGCCGATCAGCACCGCGGTCAGGCTCTCGGCCACAACGGCGTTCTTCAACGGCCCCGCGTCCCACCCGGTCAGGCCCAACGCTTCCACCAGCTGCAGCACCTGCTCCTTGGCCTCCTTGCTGTCGCCCGTGACCAGCACATCGCAGGCCGCACCGTCATCTTCCAGCAGCAGATCGTGCGAGATGTTCTGGAAGGCAGATACCACCTGAACATCGCCGCCGAGGACTTGCTGGGACTCGACGGCTGCGCTCCCGGAAGCCGGCAGCTGCACTTCGCTCAGCCGGGGCGGGATCGCAGGGTTGGTGACATCGACCAGCACCTTCCCGGCCAGCTGAGGCTTGAGTCCTTCGAGGGTCTGGCGGTGAGCGCCGTAGGGCACCGTCAGGACGGCGATGTCGCAGGCGGCGACAGCCTCGGCGTTGCCCATGCCGCGCACGATAGCTTCCCCCAGGCGGGCGTTCAGGACCTGGGCGGCCGCCAGCGCCTTCTCCTCGCTGCGCGAGCCGAGGATCACCGGATAACCGGACCCCGCCCAGCGGTAGGCCAGACCCTGCCCCTCTTTTCCCGTCCCTCCGATGATTCCCAGTGTCAGCAGGATTCGCTCGCTTCCCATCATTCAGCCTCCATCATCGGCAGGAACGAAAGACCGATATCGCTCCCAGACCGCCGGAACACGCTCACGGGCCGCAGCCGCGATCTGGGCTTCATCCAGGGTCAGCAGGGCGCGGTCACGCATCAACACCTTGCCGGCGGCGATCGTGGTCGTCACCTGCGACTCCCGGAAACCAAACACGATGTGCCAGGGCAGGTTCCCAGCGGTCAGGGGTGTGGTCGGATGGTAGTCGACCAGAATCAGATCCGCCAGGGCGCCCGGGGCGACCACGCCCAGCGGCGCCTGAGGGAAGAAGACCCCGGCCAGCCCAGCATTGTTGTAAGCCGCCATCTCGACCAGTTGGTCGCCCGACATTCGGCGAGGGTCGCGGTGCCAGGCTTTGTGCAGCAGATAGGCGGCCTTCCACTCCTCCCACATCGCGTTCGAGAATCCGTCATTGCCGAGAGCCACCCGGATCCCCGCCCGCATCAGGGACTCGACCGGAGCCGCCCCGACTCCGTTGTTCATGTTCGATCGTGGCTGGTGGCTGACCCACGTCCCGCTTTGACCGAGCAGCTCCATCTCCCGCTCTTCGACATGGATGGCGTGCGCCACGATCGTACGCGGGCCGAGGATCCCGTGCTGGTGCAGGCGGTCGACGACTCGCACTCCACTTCGGGCCAGGCTATCGTACTCGTCGACTTCGTGTTCAGCCACATGGATGTGGAAGCCCGTGTCCTGCGGCACGGCCCGCCGGCAGGCCGCCAGCGTCTCATCGGACAGGGTCAGGCTGGCATGCAGCCCGAAGGTGGCGGCGATCCGCCCCTGGGCCAGGCCGCCGTCCCGGCAGCGGGCCAGGAACCGCAGGTTCTCCTCGATTCCCGCCTGCGCCTTGGCGGCGCCGTCGCGGTCCGTGACTTCATAGCACAGGACGGCCCGCAGGCCGGAAGACTTCACAGCCTCGGCGATCGCATCCAGCGAACCGGACAGAGCATTCGGCGAGGCGTGGTGATCGATCAGGGTCGTTGTCCCATGCTTGACGGCATCCACCAGGCACACCAGGGCCGAGAGGCGGACGTCCTCGATGTCGAGCGACTTGTCCAGCGGCCACCACAGTTTGCGCAGGATCTCCGGGAAGTCGCGCGGGGCGCGGCCCGGGATCGCCAGGCCGCGGGCAAAGGCACCGTAGAAATGGGTGTGAGCGCAGATGTTGCCCGGCATCACGAGCTGGCCGCCAGCATCGATCACCTCCTCACCCGGGTGAGGAACCCCAACTCGGCCCTGCGGGAGGATCTCGGCGATGCGGTCGCCATCGAGGCGCAGGGCATGCTCTTCCAGGATCTGGTTGGGTCGCCCCCAGGTGACAACCCGGGCATGGATGATCAGCATGCCGCTACTCCCTTCCCGGCCAATGGCCGCCGCCGCGACTCGGCCGCTCCTGCCGGGCCCGCCCGCCCCGCCAGCCAGTCCGCGGCGCATGGTCCAAAGCTGCAAGCCATGGCCTGGATCTTAGTCGAACACCGTCGGCCGGGCAGGGTCCAGGCGGAAGGCGCACAGATCGGCCACCAAGCGGGGTGTGGTCCGATACGGAGAGAGGGGCTCGGGCAGGGCGTCGATCGGGAAGAAGCCAACCTCACTCGTCTCCGGGGAAGCCTTGATCTCTCCGCCCAGCCTCTCACACCAGAACACCAGCTTGTAGGCGTGGAACAGCGGCAGGCCGTCCTCCACCCTGTTAGCATCGTACACCCCAACCAGACGCGTGGCGCGCACCTTCAAGCCGGATTCTTCCAGGACTTCGCGCTCGACAGCCAGAGCCGGCGGTTCACCGACGTCGGCCCACCCCCCTGGCAGCGTCCATCCGCCATCGATGGACTCCCGGACCATGAGCAGCCGCTCGCCATCGAACACCGCCCCGCGGACGTCAACCTTGGGCGTCACATATCCCGGCTGGGCGGTGAAGGCGGTCAGGGCCTGATCGGCCGGGAGGGTGGAATGGGTTCCGACGATTTCCGCGGCGATCTGCAGCAGCCGGTCGGCGCGGCCGCGCTCAAACTCGTTCTGGGCATAGTGGCGGCTGGTTTGAGCCAAAGCCTGGATCTCCCGCGCCCAGGCCAGCCAGCGCCTTTCCCCCGGCGAGCGCTCCTCCGTCACGGCCTGGCCAACTCCCGCGCCAGCCAATCCTGATCGACTGGGAGCTGGCGGACGCGAACGCCGCAGGCATGGTAGATGGCATTGGTGATCGCCGGTGTGGTTGGGATGCTCGTGATCTCTCCGACGCCCTTGGCGCCGTACGGGCCGTGGCTGCACGGGCTTTCGACCAGGATCGGAAGGATCTCGGGGGCCTGAGCAATGGAGGGCATTCGGTAGCGGCCCAGGCGATCGGTGAACACCCTGCCCTGCTCGAGCACAAAGTCTTCGGTCAGTGCATTGCCCAAGCCCATCATCACGCCGCCCTCGACCTGGCCGATCAGCCCCAGTGGGTTCAGCGCCCGGCCGACATCCGTGGCCGCTATCACGCGCAACACCCGGGTCTCACCGGTTATCCGATCCACCTCGACCTCGGCCGCCTGAACGGCGAAGCTGTAGGCGACGTGGATGTCCTTGCCTGAGCCGACGTGTTCGGTTGCCGGTGCGACGTACTCATGCTCGATGCGCGTCGGCTGTCCGGCCGATCTCATCCGTCGCACGACCTCCGCCAGTTCCACGCCTCGTTCTCCAACCGAGACCCCACCATCATGGAAGTGGACCTGGCGTGGATCCACATCATACTCTTCCGCTAGACAGGCGGCGGCCGCCTCCTTCCACAGTTCGCAGGCGAGGCGGACTGCGTTGCCGGCGACGAAGGTCTGGCGGGAGGCGGTGGTCGGGCCTCCATCCGGAGTCAGATCCGTGTCGGATAGCAGCACCCGCACGCGGTCGAGGGGCAGTCCCAACTCTTCCGCCACGACCAGCTGCAGGACGGTCATCAACCCCTGGCCGATCTCGGCCGAGGAGGTGCGGGCTTCGGCAACGCCTTGCAGGTCGACTTCCACCTCGGCGCTGGCCTTGTCGGGTGCTCCGCCGCCCAGCCCGGTGTTCTTGAAGGCGGCGGCGATCCCCCACGCTCGCACCCGATGCGGCGCGCCCGGATCCGGGCGCGCCGCGAACAGGTCGCCCGGGCCATGCAATCGCCGCATCTCCGCTTCGACCCGGTCCAGACACTCGAGCAGGCCGACGCTCTCGGTCAGTCGCTGCCCAGTGCTCGTAGTCTCCCCGAGGCGCAGAGCGTTGAGGCGGCGGATCGCAATCGGATCCATCCCGAGAGTCTCGGCCAACTCGTCCAGCGCCGATTCGACGGCGAATGCGGATTGGGTGACGCCGAAGCCACGGAAGGCTCCGGCCGGCGGGTTGTTGGTGTACACGGCGTGGCAGTCCGATCGCACCCACGGGATGACGTATGGCCCGGCCGAGTGCGTTGTGGCCCGGGTCATCACCTTCTCGCCCAGGGAGGCATAGGCGCCCGTGTCACCGTACAACTCGGTCTCGGCATAGCGCAGCCTGCCGTCCCTCCCGGCTCCCAAACGGACACGAATCTGCGTGGCATGCCGCTTGGGGTGGACCAGCATGCTTTCGCGCCGGTCGAACAGGACCTTGACCGGCCGGCCGGTGGAGCGGGCGAGCAGGGCGGCGTGGATCTGGCCGGCGATGTCTTCCTTGCCCCCGAAGCCCCCGCCGATCGGCATCCCGATGATCCGCACCTGTTCGAGGGGGATGTCTAAGCTGGCGGCGACCTGATCTCGGTCGGCATAGGGGATCTGAGATCCGACGAAGACCTCCACCCTTCCGGCGTCGGTCAGGCGGGCGAGGCTGCACTCCGTTTCCAAGAAGGCGTGCTCCGTGGCCGGGGTGACAAACCGGCCCTCGACATGCACATCGGCGCTGGGCGGGGTCTCCCCTTCCCCTTTGCGTACCTGGATCCGCTTCAGTAGATTCCCATTCGGGCGCAACCTGGGCGCGGTTTCCTTGAGCGCCTCGACCGGGTCGGAGATCACGGCCAGAGGCTCATGGGTGAAGCGGATGCGACTCAAGGCGGCCAGACACTGTTCCCGGGTCTCCGCCGCCACCAGGGCCAGGGGATCCCCGACGGTGCGGATTCGCTCACCCACGCCGACGAGCACAGGCCAGTCCTGGACGAACAGGCCGTGGAAGCGTGCGCCAGGGATGTCCTCGGCCGTCAACACAGCCTGCACCCCGGGCATTGCGCGAGCCTCGGACACATCCAGCGCCGTCAGGATCGCGTGCGGAATCTCGGCCCGCAGCGCCATCCCGTGCAGCATGCCCGGGAGGGTCAGGTCATCGGTGAAGCGGGTCTGCCCGGTGACTTTGGCCACGGCATCCGGGCGGGGCACGATGGTCCCGATCGCCCGGCCGCCGGTGACCTGCGGCACGCTCGGCCCGCGCAGGGGCTCACCGCGATGGATAGCGCCGGCCGCGTCCTGGACGGCGCGCAGCAGAGAGGGATACCCGGCACACCGGCACAGCGTGTCCTTGAGAGCGCTGCGGATGTCGGCTTCGGTCGGATCGGAGTTGGAGAGCAGGCAGGCGGCAGCCGCCATGATCTGGCCGGGAATGCAGTAGCCGCACTGCACGACACCATGCTCGATGAAAGCCTGTTGCAGCGGGTGAAGCGCTTCCGGGGTCCCCAGGCCTTCGATCGTCAGGATATGCTTGCCTTCGGCCTTGGGGGTGGGATAGTTGCACGCCAGGACAGCTTGGCCGTCGACCAGCACAGTACACGCCCCGCACTCGTCCTCCTCACAGGCGATCTTGGTGCCGGTCAGCCCGAGTTGATCGCGCAGGGTCGTGGCGAGCATCTCGCCAGGCCGCGGCCACAGCTGCACGGGCTGCCCGTTCACGTGGAAACAGATCTCAGGCATCGGAGTGCGTTCAGGCATGCGATTGCTTGGAGACGAGCGGAACGGGGGTCGTCGCACTGGCCCATGCGGCTTGAAGCACGCTGGGGAGCAGATGATCCAGCAGGTGATAGCGGTAATCCGAGGTGGCACGGTGGGGGCTGGTGCGGAGCTGTACGTCCTGTCGCAGGGCACGCCCCGCCGCCGACAGCGTCGACGCCGAAAGGTCCTTGCCCAGCAATTCGCCTTCTGCGGTGCGCGCCCGGCGGGGGACCGGACCGGAAGGCCCGACGGCCAGGCGGGCGGCCTCGATCTTGCCGGAGTCGTCGAGGCGAAGCCAGGCGGCAACGTTCAGGATGGCGATCGCTAGGCCCTGGGGTCGCATCACACGCCAGAACGCAGCGCCCTCGCCCAGCTTGCGCTGGGGGATCGCGAAGCGAACCAGGATCTCGGCCTGGCGATCGAAAGCGGGTTCGCCCGGCCCCTTGAACAAGGACTCGACCGGCAGCCAGCGCCTTCCGTCGGCGGATGCCAGCTCGGCCC
>JALHUE010000471.1 GCA_022866145.1 Anaerolineales bacterium
CATTGTGTTACCGGGCATCGTGATCGCCTACCTGGCCGGCTGGCCGCTGGTGCTGGGTGCGCTGCTGGCCGGGGTGATCGCCGCCCTGGGAATCGGCGCCATCAGTGAGCGGACGCGCATCAAGGAAGACAGCGCCATTGGCGTGATCTTCGCGGGTGCCTTCGCCTTAGGCGTGGCGCTGCTTTCCACCCAACGCGGCTATGTCGTCGACCTGGTGCACATCCTTTTCGGCAATCTGCTGGGGGTGTCGGTAACGGACCTGCTCTGGATGGGCGTGTTGGGTGTGTTGGCGCTGGCGACTGTGTTTGTGTTCTACAAGGAGCTGCTGGTGCTCTCATTCGATCCGGTCCTGGCGGCCACGCTGCGCCTGCCGGCGCGCTTCCTTAAGAACCTGCTCCTGGTCTTGATGGCCGTCGTGATTGTCGTCTCGCTGAACGCCGTCGGGGTGACGCTGGTCCTGGCGATGCTGGTCACGCCGGCCTCGGCCGCCTACCTGCTGACCCGCCGGCTGCCGTCGATGATGGCCCTGGGGGCGGCCTTTGGCACGCTTTCTGCGTTCCTTGGCCTCTACCTTTCCTACTATTGGAACCTGGCCTCCGGTCCTGCTATCGTTCTAGTGGCGACCGCCATCTTCGCCGTGGCATTGCTCGCCGCGCCACGGCGCGGTCATTTGTGGTCGCGCTGGAGGAGGGGAACCCCGGATGTCCGTCCCGCCTGACGCCTTCTCCCTGGATGGGAAGGATTACGCCCTTATGCCGGAACTGCGGATGGCGGTCGAGCATCTGCGCGCCGGCCGCCTGCAGTCTGCTCAGGCTCTGCTCGCCCGACATGTGGTTCAGTATCCCGATTCCGAACAGGCTTGGTTCCTGCTCAGCTTCGCTGTAGTCGATCCCAAACAGCAGATCGAGTGCCTGCAGCGCGCACTGGCCATCAATCCGGGCAATACCTCGGCCGGGGCGCGGCTGACGAGATTGCGGTCGGCGCAGAAGCCGCTGCAGCCGGCGCCGGGCCGTGTCAGCCCGGCGGCCGCCGTCGGACCGCCAAAGGCGGGGGTACCCCAGCCGGCCGCCTCGCCCGCCAAGGCTGCGCCCGCCCAGCCCGGCCCCTCGTCGACGCCCAAGCCCAGGCCGAGCGCAGCCGCCGCCCGCCCGGCGGGGGCGCCGCGGCCCGAGCCTGCCTGGATGCCGGGGGATTCTACGTCGGCCCTGGTCGCCGACGACTCGGAATCTCCCAAGCCCCCCAAGAAACGCGGCGGATGCGCCCGCCTGTTGCGGGCCTTTCTGATCGTCTCCCTGGTCCTGGCCGCTCTGGGGGCGGTGGCAGCGCTGGTGCTGGCAGTGATCGCCTACCTGTCGATCCCTCAGCGAGCCGGTCCCCCGACCCAGCCGGCGATCGCGCCCGCAACTTTGCCCCCGACCTGGACGGCTACGGCCTCACCACCACCGACGCTCACGCCCACCATCACCATCACCCCGTCGCCAACACCGAGTCGAACGCCTAAGCCGCCGGAGCCGACGACGGCAGCCGCCATGGCGCAAATCGGCCGCGAGGTGGCCGACCTGCGCGGCCTGGCGCCGCTCTCGCCGGTGGCGGGATACCTGCTGCCGGCCGACGAGGTGCGCCCCGTGCTGGAGGCCAGCTTCCTGGCGAATGGCGGGACGCTGGCGGAACTCGAGGATGAAGTGACCGTGCTCAGCACCCTGGGGCTGATCAAGCCGACCTACAACCTGTACACCAACAGCCTGAACTCGCTCACCGACAGCCTGGGCGGGTTCTACTTCCCATGGAGCAAGGAGCTGTTCGTGATCGGCAGCCAGTTCTCCGGCGTCGAGCGCTGGGTGTACTCGCATGA
>JALHUE010000472.1 GCA_022866145.1 Anaerolineales bacterium
AGGTTGTCCTGTTCAACCAGGATGTGCCGGTGTGGGACGCGGCCAACCGCGGCTACCTGGTTGACCGGCGGCGGAGGGGGCAGTTCCAGCAGACGCTGGATGATGCCCTGGAACTCTGCCGCCGCCTGGGCGCCGGCAAGGTGATGCTGGCGTCGGGGGTGGAGCTTCCCGAGGTTGCCCGGCAGGCGCAGCGCGAGTGCATGCTGGAGAACTTGGCCCGGGCGGCGCCGCTGGCGGCCGAGGCCGGGGTGGTGCTCACCCTCGAGGTTCTGAATCCGACCGACAACCCCGGCTACTTCCTGACCTCGCTGGAGGAAGCACGGCAGGTGGTCGATGGGCTCGACCACCCCAACGTACGGCTGCAAATCGACACTTACCACCTGGGGCTGCTGGGCTACGATCCAGCCGCTGAGCTCCGCCGCCTGGGCCCTCGGATCGGGCACATCCAGTTCGCCGATTTCCCAGGGCGCCACGAGCCGGGGACAGGCAGCCTGGATTTCGAGGCGATCCGGCTGGCGGTGGGCGACATCGGCTACCAGGGGTATATCGGGCTGGAATACATCCCTCTGCAGACAGGCGTGCGGACGCTGGCATGGGCACAGGCTGAAGTGGCGGGGAAATCTCACTGAGGGTCTTGGGGAGTGTTCGATGAGTCGCATGACGAAGGCACCGCACGGCAAGGGTCACCACTCGGTTTTTCAATCCGGCGAACTGGGCGTGAAGTGGCTGGCGTTGGAGGTTCTTCGGCTGGAGGCCGGCGAGAGCTGGCAGGGACAGCTCAAGGACGAGGAGGCGGCGCTGGTGCTGCTTTCCGGCCGTTGTTCGGTCACAGTCGATCAGACCCGGTTCGAGGGCATCACCCGGGCGGATATCTTCAGCGCCCTGGGAACGACGGTCTATGCACCGCGGCGCAGCAAGCTGGAGGTCAAGGCCGAGGCGCGCCTGGAACTGGCCATCGCCAAAGCCCCATGTGAGGTCGACCTGAAGCCGCAGCTGCTGACCCCGGACACGGTCAAGGTGATCTCAGCCGGCATGGCCAACTGGCGCCGCGACGTGCGCCTGCTGGTGGCGCCGGGCTCGCCGGTCAGCAGCCGCCTGATCGTTGGCGAGACCATCAATCCGCCGGGCAACTGGTCCGGCATCCCGCCTCACAAGCACGACACGATCAACGACAAGGAAAACATCCTCGAGGAGTTCTACCTGTTCAAGACGAAGCCGGCTGACGGCTATGGGATCCAGGTGCTGAATGATGATGGGCGCGACCAGGCATTTGTGATCGTCAACGACGATGTGGCTATCCTGCAGCAGGGCTACCACCCGACAGCCGCCGCCCCGGGCGTGACCGTCGCCTACCTGTGGGTGCTCTCCGGCGGCGATAAGGCCTACAACATCACGACCGATCCGCGTTTCAGCTGGGTCCCGCCGGCGGAAGCGGTGTTGAAAGAGATGAAGACCTAGCGACTAGCAGCCAGCAGCTATGCAGTCGCTAGATACTAGTCTCTAGCTGCTTTCGAGAACAAGGAGCCCTACATGCTGAAGTCTCCACCCAGCGGCATCATCCCGGCCATGGTGACGCCATTTACCCAGGAACAGGAAGTCAACGAGAAGGCCCTGCGCCGG
>JALHUE010000473.1 GCA_022866145.1 Anaerolineales bacterium
ACCACGCTCGAATACCAGAACCTGCCGCGGGCCATCTACTCGCAGCCGCAGGTCGCCTCCTTCGGCTTGACCGAGGCGCAGGCACGCGAACAAGGCTTGGAGTACCGGGTGGGGCGCTTCAACTTCCAGGCCAACGGCAAGGCGCTGGGGATGGGGGACTACGCCGGTTGGGTCAAGATCCTGCGCAGTACCCGCTACGGTGAAATCTTGGGGGCGCACTTGATCGGCCCCGAAGTGACCGAGCTGCTGCCGGAGCTCACCCTGGCACAGCAGATGGAGCTGACGCCGGCCGAGATTGCCCGTAACGTCCATGCCCATCCGACGCTGAGCGAGGTCCTGATGGAGGCAGCCCACGCCGCCGAAGGACATGCCATTCATATGTAGCCTGCCGCCTACGCACCGCGGCTCGAGTTGACCAGACCGGGGGCTTGCCCCGACGAGGACGGAGAACCGAATATGGCAGAGATCGCACGCGGGCTAGAGGGAATCGTCGTCTGTGAGACACGCCTCAGCCGGGTGGACGGCGAGGCGGGTGAACTGACGATCGCCGGATTCCCGCTGGAGGAACTGGCGCCGAACGCCACCTTCGAAGAAGTGCTGTTCCTGCTGTGGTCGGACCGCCTGCCGACGGCGCAGGGGCTGCTGGCGCTGCGCCAGGAGCTCTCTCTGCGTCGGCCGCTGGCGCCGGCCTCGCTGCAGATGCTCGAAATCTCCGCTCGGCTGAAGATCCCTCCCATGGACGCCCTGCGCATGGCCGTCGACGCCATCGGGACCTGTGAGGGCGAGCCCCATCGCCCGCCGGACCTGCCGGATGTGGGCTGCGGCATCGCCCTGACCGCACCGATGCCGACGATCGTGGCGGCCTACTGGCGCCTGCTGCACGGACAGGAGCCGATCGCGCCGGATCCGGCCATCGGCCATGCCGCCAACTTCCTCTACATGCTCGAAGGCAAGCTGCCGCCTGCCGACAAGGTCAGGGCGCTGGAGACCTACCTGAACACGGTCGTCGATCACGGGATGAACGCCTCGACCTTCACGGCGCGGGTCATCGCCAGCACTCGCTCGGACATGCTCTCGGCCGTGGTCGGCGGGATCGGCGCCCTGAAGGGGCCGCTCCACGGCGGCGCGCCCGGCCCGGCGTTGGATATGGTGTTCGAGATCCGTGCCCGCGCGGCGCGCTCCGGCAAGTCCGTCGCCGAAGAGGCCGATGCCTGGGTGCGTGAGACGATGCAGTCGGGCGGCCGGATCATGGGCTTCGGCCATCGGGTGTACAAGGTGCGCGACCCGCGGGCCAATGTGCTCGCCCTGGCCGCCGAGAAGCTGTTCGCCGGCGCCGGCTCGGCCAGCCTGTATGAGGACGCCCGCACGGTCGAGCAGGCAACGCTGAGGGTGTTGGAGGAGCTCAAGCCCGGCCGCAACCTGCAGACCAACGTCGAGTTCTACACGGCGTTGGTGCTACATGGCATCGGGCTTGAGGTCGAGCTGTTCACCCCGACGTTCGCCATCTCGCGGGTTGGTGGCTGGACGGCGCATGTCCTCGAACAGATCAAGGAAGACCGACTGATTCGGCCGCAGTCGGTGTACGTCGGCCC
>JALHUE010000474.1 GCA_022866145.1 Anaerolineales bacterium
ACGGCCAGAGTGAATGTCAGATAGGACTTGGCCTCATCCGTAGTGGATGCTCCTGTGGTGAAGGTCTCATAGCACTTGGGCCACTTCTCATATGGACTTGCCTGGATGGGCGGATGCTCAGAGTGGAGGCCGAACGGATCATCGCCATCATCCCAGAACCTGGTTCGAATCCAGAAGGCGGTAACATCCTCATCTGGAGCGAGAGGAATGGTAATCTCATAAGGGCTAGGTCCATACAACGCAGTGTAGGGCCCGCCTGGCCCGCCTGTCAGGGTCGAGAAGGAGGGTTTACCGCACTTGATTGGCATGAAGTGACCATTTCCCCAGAAGTACCTGGTTACATCCCTGACCGAGAGGTGGAAGTAGGCACTGAGTGTCTCGCATGGGAATCCCTTGATCTTGAAACCGTCATCTGTCCACTTGAAGTAGATCTCGTCAAAGCGCACTCTGAGGTATCTCTGGCAGGGAGGTTGGTCGTATTGTATCGGTTCGCTTAGGTACGATAGGGCCTCCCCTGCCCTGGCGGCAACCTGCCAGCGCACCGCATTACCACATTCATTCGGTAGTTGAACATGCTCTGCGCGTTCGTCAGCGGACGCGTAATTGTAGGGTTTGCCATTCAAGAAGATCTCGAATCTATCGATCTTCTTGGGGTCGCCATCCCACTTCCAGCGCAAGAGCTTGCTCGGAGGAGATGTGGATACATTCCAAGGCTCTTCGAGCACATCATACGGCACTGGCAGCGTTGGGTCGGTGGTGGAGCCGATCACTTGTGTTCCTGTCAGCCATCCCGTCCGTGGCTTGACGGATAGGCCAATCTCGTGGCCGTTCCACCGCAGCGTCTGTCTGTCGCCATTCCAGGTACCTGGGGGAAACGAATCGCTGAACGAACCGAGTTCTCGAAAGGAATCGCCCGACCACCCATAGCAAACTCCGCTCAAGTCAAGCGAGTCATCTTTGGGAATGGGGATGACGAAGAACGCAGCGCCAATGGGGCCGTGACTCTTGCCATCCTGGAGCAGGAGGAAGACATTCTCCTGAATAGGGATGCGCTGCTCGGGATTGTTCTCGAAGGAGACATAGCAGTAAGCGTTGTCCATGGTCGTGGCGACGCTCATGTCGAGCAAAGTGACATCCAAATCTTGGGCTACCGTTGGGGGACATCCGGAATCGTAGGGGATGTACACCCAGGCAACGTTGCTGGGTTGTGCGCCATACGAATTGGCGGCCTCTACCCACAGACTGACTGCGCCTCCCACTGTCGGCTGAAACTCATGCCAAGCAGGCCCGGTGGAGGGGGAAGGCTTCAAATAAGCAATCGGCACTGCAAAGCCGTGGAAGTTCACGGGGACCATGTAGACGTAGTAGTTGTCCTCCGTATCGGCATGGTCATTCCAGCGCAACATTACCTTGCAGCCCTTCACCTCAGCCTGCAAGCCCGTGGGAGCGATAGGGGGGCCGACCTTCCCCGCAAATGGCTCCGGTAGAAACAGGCCGGAAGGCAACAAGCCAGGGGACTTCTCAGATGCGCTCTGGAGCATGGCGATGTTCGGGATCTCGACAGGCACGCTCCCGGGCGCGGGGGACGGCCCGCTGGGGCTGGCCGGTGGCCCCTCCGCAGGCGGGAGCGGCACCTTGACCAGAGTTCCGGTGGGAGGCTGGCTCCCCAAACCGGGATTCAAAGCTTGAAGGATTTCAGGACTGGTAGCGGAGGCATTCGCAATACCTTCCAGAGTCTCGCCTTCCTGGACTGTAACCGCCAGAAATTCCTGGCTCGATTTCGGCTCGCCGACCACGCTGATGGGCAGGCTCTGACCAATGACCCCATTGGCATCCACGGCGCGCACAAAGAGCATGTGAGACCCCTCAGACGGCACAAGGAGTCCGAAGTTGGCATAGAAAGGGGAGAGTCCCTCGGGTTGGTCACTGCTCTGGGTTTCCTTCAATTCGCCATCCAGCCACAACTCAACGCTGATGATCGGGCTCATCCCCATGGCAGTGGCGGACACGCCGAGATAGCTTTCCGCAGGCGCTGATACGCCAGAGGCCGGATCGGTCACAAGGACGGTGGGCGGGGCAAATTGCGCACGGACCTGCCTCTGCTGGCGCAAGGAGTAGCCGACAAAGACAAAGGCGCACCCCGCAACCAGCCCTAGGGCTCCCAACAACAGAGTTAGGATGACCCCCAACTTGACACAACCGGACGGAGTCTTCATGGCAATCTCCTTCCTATCCCGGGCAAGCCACAACCTGCACGCTGATCGGCGCGCTGGTGGCGGTATTGCCGGAGTCATCCTGTGCTTGGACGAAAACCGAAAGCGTTCCGGCCTCGCCGAAGGGTCCGAGGATTGCCTGATAGTAGCCGTCGCCGACCGGCGACATATCGAACTCACCCACTCCCGAAACGCGGGCAATCACACGGGCAATGCCGCCGGGATCGGTGACGCGGGCGCGGATGATCGTCGTTGGCGGGGTGTCGCCGCATTGGGTCGCCACGCTGATGATGGTTGGGTTGGCGCTCAGGTCGGAGATTTCGGGTGGAGTTAGGTCGTCTGGTGGCGCCGAAGTGACGGTGACGATCAGGGGCGAGGCGGCTATGATCGGCAAGGCTTGCCAGCTTCCACTGGCCGTACCTACGCTGGCAGAAATCCAGCATCGTCCACTACCAGAGGGTTTCGGCACCCAAAACCAGGAACTGTCTTCGTTGCGTCCTTCGATAGCGACCGAAGTGCCCTGCAGGAGGGCGTCTACGGAATCATAAGCCGTTCCCGGTCCCTGGCGGCAGTTGGCGGTCTTAAGCAAGGTTAGGGTGGCTGCGGAAGGAGTGGCGGTGGCCGAAGCGGTGAGGCAGAAACTCCAGGCAGGAGAGGGCGGCCCATTAACATCCGGCACATAGGCTTTCACCCGCCAGTAGTAACACTGCCCGGTTGGCAGTGGCCATCCCCGGCTGGTCTCGTTGTAGTCCAGCGTACCAAAGCCCAAGCTGATGTCAGTGAAGGATGAATCGCTCGAAATATCAACCGCGTAACTATCAGGATGACAGGATGCATCTGGATAAGACCAGGTCAACAAAGGTTCTCCTGTCACGGCTGTGCCATCCGCTGGAGAAATGAGCAATGGCGCAGCCAAGGTCTCGGCTGTGCACTGCCCGGAGGTCGTTAGCGCCGCTGCCGGTGTCGGCGTCCCGCCGCTGACGGTGATTTGCACGCTGGCCAGGGTGCGCGCGTTGGTATTTCCCTGCGTATCCATGGCACGGACGTTGAGCGTGTACATGCCGGGCCCGGGCGGGGTCCATTCGATACTGGCCTCCTCCAGACGCGTTCCCCCCGTTGTCACACCGCCAATCAGACTGTCGAAGACCAGAAACTCGATTTGCGATATCCCATCGGCATCGGCGGCGTGCGCCTGGAGAACGAGCGGCGCCAGGGGAACGCTCTTTCCATCCAGAGGGCGGTCAATCCATACCATTGGGCCGGCGCCTCCTCCGCTCGGAAGGTTACAGCCAACCAGGGTGATCACCGCCAACCATAGGATGAACACCCGATGGAATGGGAAACGGTGCTTGTTCATGGGTTCCCTCCAGTGGACCATAGACCGTGGGCAGTGGAGTGTGGATAGTTGCGGGAGTTCATGGAATCGATACGGTCAGTGAACCGTTGGCCGGCTTGGGGTTTTCGCATTCCCGAGCCAGCCGGTAGGGACACAGATAGGGAATGCCCATCTCGGTCAGGTCTTCAGCCACAAGCGCCTGCTGCCCGAACGCGAATGGGGAGGCTCAAACGCCGGCAGGCAACTGCTAGCAGCGGGGTCGGAAGTTCGGCGAAACGGTTGTTCGGCTGCCGATTGGTCACTGCAGTCCCCATCTGGCTAGGTCTGTCTCATTCATGCAAGGTCAGCCAACGGCCTCGAGAGGAGCCGACCCGGCCAGCCAAGGCTAGTATCGCGCCGAAGCCAAACACCCGGCTGGCCGAGTCGGCTCCATCGAGCTGTTGGGCCGCATCCTTGGGTGTGAGAGATTGAGGCTCGAAAGCCCATGCATGTGAGATGCGACGCCTGCCAGCGGCGCAATGGGAAGCGCATGGTAGGTCTCACGATGTCGCCGGCCACCTACCTAAGTGCATTGGCTGTATTCCTGATTTGCCTAGCCCACATCACTCCGATCAAGATGACCACCAGTAACACAATGAGATGAAAGGTGGAGACGAGAATAGCTACTTGTTCGTTGGCTGCTTCCGTCGAAACAACGGCGAGTACAAGACCGACAAAGGGGACAGCTAGCAGCGATCCAAAGAGGCGGGCGGTTCGTGCGTTTGTTCGGCATTCCCCCTTGCCAAGCAACGGGTTGAGCAGGCGGGCGGGGAGTGAGCCTTTGGCTAGTACCCATACGCCGAGTGCCAAGATACCGATGTCCAGAAGAAGAGACAAGCAGCCAATGAGTCCAGTCATGAGACCTCTCTACAGCCGGCAATGAGTTCCCCGCGCCCCCTACGAGTACAGGGCCACACTCCCCTTCGGCAGTGCCTGGCGTGTGTGTGGAATCGACCATCAGTGAACAAGCAGCCCAACGGCCTCGAGCTACACCCGCCCTTCCCGAAGGACATCGGGACGATGTGCGGGCTTGGCAAGGGTGCTGCCCAGCGGAAGCGGGCAGACACATCTGGATTGTGAGGCATCCCGGCGGGCAGGACAAGCTCTAATCAAGCCCCACCACGCCGGATCAGCCTGTCCTGGACGAACAGTCCAGGGCATCAGCGAGTTGTTCGGCAGCGAAATGCTCCAGAATATCGGTGAATGACCCGGCGCTCCACGAATCGCTACTCCGCCCGAATCAGTGCGCGATCCTCAACCTGAGCTTCCGGGGAGAACAGCCGGACAGCTGCCTCAAGGTCAGAAAGGTGCCGATCAAGCTTTTCGGCGCCTATTCCCAACGGCGCGTAGACAGTGAAGATCGCCGAACGGGTCTCAGGAGTGATGCGAGCTCGTTGGACTGGACCAAGAATGATGCTTGAGAGAACCCCGACTTCGTCTCGGATATACATGTCGTTCGGCTTGAGCACCTGCTCAGCCCCGCCGGGCAATGTGCATCTTTCCTCCCCAACCGACACATCCACGATCAAGCCGCCTTGGAGTTCGGACAGGTCGTGGGCTGCCGTGAGCAGCAAGTTCCGAAGCTCCGCAATGAACATCGCATGCACAATGGCGCTTGGGCCTGTAATGGCCTTCCCCTTGAACAGAATCGACTCCAGCTGGAGTTGGACGTGGTAGGTCTTGCCAAAGTGCTTGTAGTACTCGGAATACGCCCGGAGGGCCGGGATGGCCCGTAGGGATGAGCGGTCGGCGCCAGCGTACCTAGACCGGGTCTCGTCGCGAAGGCGAGTCGCGCAACGGACTAAGGCGAGGTCTTGATCGGGGTTTACAAGCCCTTGCAAGGCCAGAATCCCAACTACGGCGCCGGGGTAAGACTCTCTCCATTTCCTGCTGGACGCAGCCAATACGGGCATGTGGACCCAACTCCGCCGCCTAACGGCCTCGAGCTTCGCGACCGCGAAGCGTCCTGGAAGGAAGCATCCCCTGGGGAAGCCGCTCGGCGGCTCGGGCTCACTTCCATTCTCGCGCCGACCACACGGCAGGCCAACCTACGTGCCTTCTCGCCCGACAGCCGAGTCGGC